>JBEBIR010000304.1:0-4944 GCA_040080315.1 Gemmatimonas sp. | reverse complement strand
TTGCCGTAGTCGAACGTGATGGCCCCGCGATCCTGCAGGGTGCGCATGGCGCGCACATGGTCGACGACCGATGCGGTCGCCCGCGCGATGTAGGCCGCGGGGTCGGCGTCGCGCAATATGGCGGCCGCGCCCAGCGTCATACCGGCCGGGACATAGCCCACCAGCATATCGTGCGCGCTCGTCTGGTCGGTCAGCACATCGGGAACGATTCCGCGCGCGACCAACTGCGGCAGAATCTCCGCAGCATTTGCCTCGAGCGCGACCGACAGTCCGACGCGACGCGCCTGCGCGTCGCGCAACCACGTGAGCGCTTCATCCAGCGAGGTCGTGGAGCGATCGCAGTAGCGCGTCTCGATGCGTTTGGCGATGCGCGTTGCATCGACTTCAATACCCAGCACGGCCGCGCCGTGCATGGTCGCGGCCAGCGGCTGCGCACCGCCCATACCGCCCAGTCCCGCGGTCACCACCAGGCGTCCTTCCAGCGAACCGCCGAAGTGCCGCGCGGCGACGGCGCCAAAGGTCTCGTAGGTGCCTTGCACGATGCCCTGCGACCCGATGTAGATCCACGAGCCGGCCGTCATCTGGCCATACATCGTGAGACCGAGACGCTCGAGTCGCCGGAACTCATCCCAGTTCGCCCACCGCCCGACCAGATTCGCGTTGGCGATGAGCACGCGTGGCGCGTCGGCGTGCGTGCGGAACACCGCCACCGGCTTGCCACTCTGCACCAGCAGCGTTTCGTCATCGTTGAGCGTGCGCAGCGTCCGCACGATCGCATCGAACGCATCCCACGAACGCACCGCGCGACCGGTTCCGCCATAGACCACCAGATCGTCCGGTCGCTCGGCGACGTCCGCGTCGAGATTATTCATGAGCATGCGGAGCGCGGCCTCCTGCTCCCAGCCGCGACAACTCAATTCGGTGCCACGCGGCGCGCGCACGGGACGTGCACCAGCGCGCATGATGTTTCGCGCAACCTCAGGGGATTCCAGCACGCTATGGCTCATGTGATCAGTCCGTCGGTGATTGAATCAAGAAGCCCCGCGGCAATGGCGTCACCAAGTCGGATAATGTCCGGCGACGGTGACCGGTCGCCGGATTGTCGCGCCACCACGCTCCGAATCAGTTCATGCGCCGATTCCACAGGTGTGCTGCTGCGCAGCGGCCGACGGTACTCGAGTCCTTCGGCTGCCGCGATCAACTCGATGGCCAGCACATGCCGGAGATTGCGCACCGAGCGCCGCAACTTCACGGCGGCGGCCATGGCCATTGGCACCACATCTTCCTTGTTCCCGTCGGTCGGAATGGAATCGACACTGGCGGGATGCGCGAGCGACTTGTTCTCGCTCGCCAATGCGGCGGCCGTCACCTGCGTCATCATGAATCCCGACTCGAGTCCCGGCGCGGCGGCGAGAAACGGCGGCAACCCCTGATTGAAGTCGGGATGCACCAGACGGTCGGTGCGCCGTTCGCTGATGACGGCCAGATTGGCGCTGACGATGGCCAGTACATCACTGGCCAGTCCAACCGCCTGACCGTGAAAGTTTCCGCCGCTCAGGAGCTCGCCCGTCTCCAGCACCAGCGGATTGTCGGTGGCGGCATTCAGCTCGCGCTCAATGATTCCCTGCGCGAACTCCAGCGCTTCGTACGCTGGTCCGTGCACCTGAGGGACGCAGCGAAGCGCGTACGCATCCTGCACACGCGGATCGCCGTACCGGTGCGACTCGCGAATCGCGCTATCGGCCAGCAACGCGCGCAACACCCCCGCGGAGTGTCGCTGTCCGAGCTGACCGCGCGCGTCCTGTATTCGCGCGTCGAAGGCATCGGGTGTGCCCAAGAGCGCCTCAAGGCTCATCGCGGTCGCGACATGCGACGCGTACCACAGTCGTCGCAGCTCGGCGCTGGCCAGCGCGGCAACGGCCGTATGTGCCTGCGTGCCGTTGATCAGCGCAATGCCCTCCTTCGCCGCCAACGTGACCGGCGTCAATCCCGCCTCGGCCAAGAGCACCGACGAATCGTCCTGGCGACCGTTGAGGTGCGCGCGACCCTCTCCCATCAATGTGAGCGCGAGATGCGCCAACGGTGCGAGATCGCCACTCGCGCCGACACTGCCCTGCTCCGGCACCAGCGGCCACACGCCCGCGTTCAGCATGGCGAGCAGCGCGTCCACGATTTCTGCGCGCGCGCCCGCAAAGCCTGTGGCCAGCACGTTGGCGCGCAGCAACATCATCGCGCGCACTTCGCGTTCGGGTAGTGGATCACCAACACCAGCCGCGTGACTGCGCACCAGGTTGCGTTGCAGTGCCGTCAGTTGGTCGTTGGGAATGGTGACTTCCGACATCTTGCCGAAACCGGTGTTCACACCATACACCGGCACGCCCGCGTGCACCGCCTTGTCCACCACCGCGCGCGTGACCAGCATGCGCGCACGCGCCTCGGCTGCCAGCGACACCGGCGCACGCCCATCGGCAACCGCCAGCACATCACGAATGCGAAGCGAACGTCCATCAAGTGGCAACACGGTCAGTATCCCTTCCGCAGGAGCGGATCAGAAGCCGCTGGACCGATAGGTCTGTCGGTCATAGTTGAATTTGAGCTCAGGCTGCGCCTTCAGCGCAATGAAGAAGTTGAAGGCGAAGTTGCCGTTGGGCGCCTGCGTAAAGGAGAAGACGGCGTTCCAATCGTGCATCTCCCGCTGCAAACCAATCTGCTGCGAGGCGAAGCGTGAACGCGTCACGTCGTACTGGGTGGACCACTGTGCGGCCCATTTCGGCGTGATGTTGAACGACATCGAGCCCGTCACGTTTTGCGTGGGTGGCGAGATGAACACGGGCGCGCCAATCGCCCCTTGCCCAATGGTACCGGTTGGCGGCGCGCTCTGCGCCAGGAGTACGCACTGATCGTACACGGCGATGCCGAACACCCGCTGCGCTTCGCACAAGGTGGTGGGGTCGCTCACAATCTGCGTGCCACCGCGCGGCGGGCGCTGTCGCGACGCGTTGTACTGGAGACTCATGCGCCAGCCGCCGCCTGACGGCAGCGACATCTGCTGCACGCCGCGCGCGCCCGATCCGGCGGCGTTCATCTGCCGCGGTTGCCCCATCAGCGAACCATCCGCGTTGGGGCCCGGACGGGCCTTGGCCGGATCCAGCTCGATATTGGACCGAATGCCCAGCAGGCGGCCCAGCAGGCCCACCAAAGCGGACTTGGCGTCCATGCTGAATGACACGCCGAGATCAGTGCGATACGGACTAAAGGTGGCGGTATCGGAGATGGGATCGCCTTGGAACAACTCGTAACTGGTGCGAAAGTCGAGACCCGGCAGCAGGTCGGTGCGACCGGAAATGGAAAACGTTCGATCGGTGAAACCATTGCCAGTATCGGCGCGCACGAAATCGTACGTCAGCGGCGAGAAGTTCAACGACAAGAGTTTGATCTTCTTGCCACTGTCCTCGGCGGAATCGGCGGGAGCCTTCAGCTTGGCTTCGAACAACGTTGACAGGTTCACGGACACGCGACTCTGCTTGAGGGAGCCGAGATAGCCCACCCGCGTGCGCCCCAGTGCGCTGAGGTACTCATCACTCACCGTGCGCTCGGGCGAGTAGCTGAACGACAAGCCCGGCGAGACGGTGTGTCGAATGCGCGATACGAGACCCATTCCCGGCAGAAATCCGTAGATCGTCGGCGATGCGCTCACGGCATAACTCAGTCGTTTGGACTGACTGACCCACTTTCCGCCGCTGTTCTGGGTGCGCACCCACATGCCGGACCCGTTATCAACGTTTGACAGCTGCACCGACGGCGTCACGTTCCACGATCCGTGAAAAAACCCGGGAAGCCCGAACGACGTGGTCCAGTCGGCATCGGTCTTGAAGGTGCGCGCGAACACCCGCGTGCTGCGTTGCGACGTGTCACGGACGCCGATGATCTCGCGCTGTTCGGGATAGTCATTGAGATACTCATTGATCGCGAACGAATTCTGCCACACGAAATTGCCGATCTTGATGGGTGTTTCGAATCCCGCTTGCATGGTGCGTCGATCGGCACGGAAGCGGGAGCTGTCAATGCCACCGGTGGTCGGGTTCACATTGTAGACGAACGGGAACTGCAGGCCCTGATCGATCCGCTGGGACTTGGACACCGACAGGCGAACGGCCGGTGTCCAACTGAAAATGCCCTTGCCCAATGTTCCAGTCGATACGCTGAGCGAAGGAAAATTCATTTCCACCTGGGTGCGTCCGGGATACTGCGTGCGACTGCCGCCCAGATTGATCTGCGCCTTCCCAATCTTTGTCTGATACGACAGGTCCGAACGAATCGTCGCGTTCGCGGCAATCGGATTGATGGTGGTGGCGCGTTGCACCTGCGTGTTCTGCACCACATTGATCCGTGATGTCAGACGCGTCGCCTTGGAAAAGTCCTGATTGTGATTCCAGGTGATGGACGTGTTGGACGTCCCGTTGCGCTGAGCCAGATACGAGACGGCGGTTTCGCCAGTGATGAATCGATCCAGCCAGCCATAGCGATACTCGACATTGCCGCGCACAAAGCCCGGATCCACGCTCGTGCTGCGCGCGCCGCTCCGCCAATCGAACGACGCCTCCGCGTTCATGTAGTCGTTGATCGCGAAGAAGTACCCCATGTTCGTCACACTGCGCCGATACGACGGGCTGTTCCGGAACAGCTCGGCGACACCGAAATTGGGCGTCAACATGCCGCTGCGGCGACCGGATCGTACATCCTGGAAAAAGAACGGAATCCAGAACACCGGGACTTCCCCGATATACAGGACGCCGGGTCGCGCCACCATCACGTTGTCGGACACGAACTTCATGTCGCGCGTGGTGAAATGGAAATGCGGTTCTTCGTGGTCGCAGTAGGTGAACGAGCCGTCCTTCGCGTACACGATGTGCTTGCCGGTCACCAGCGTGTCGCTGAAGATCG
>JBEBIR010000303.1:0-4948 GCA_040080315.1 Gemmatimonas sp. | reverse complement strand
TCGACGGGCGGCTCGATGAGGCACTCTGGCAGAACGGCACTCCCCTCACCGAGTTCGTGCAGCGTGAACTGAACGAGGGCGTTCCTGCGTCGGAGCGCACGGAGATACGACTCGCAACGGACGGCCTCTACCTCTATATCGGAGCGCGGATGTTCGATCGCGATCCGCACCTCATCGTGCCCGGCGAGAAGGTGCGCGACGGTCAGCTCGGCAGCAGCGATCACGTCGCGCTGATCTTCGACACGTATCACGATCGTCAGAATGGGTTCGTGTTTGCGACGACACCATCAGGCATCGAGTACGATGGACAAGTGATCCGTGAGGGTGAGGGTGGCGGCGCCTCCGTCTCCGGCCAGAATCGCGCGCAAACCGGCGCATTGGGCGGCTTCAACGTCAATTGGGACGCCAGCTGGTCAGTCGCCACGCAGATCGATTCGCTGGGATGGACCGCCGAGTTCCGCATCCCGTATTCCACACTGCGTTATCAGTCGGGCAGCGGGGAGCAAACGTGGGGGCTCAATGTCTCACGATCGATTCGCCGCAAAAACGAGGAACTCTATTGGGCCTTTATCCCTCGTCAGTTCAACCTGTACCGATTGTCGCTGGCGGGAGAGATTGCCGGTCTGACGGTTCCCACGCGTCGCATTCAGACCGTGACGCCGTATGTCCTCACGGCGGCGCAGCAGACGTGGCCCAGTCAACGCTCGAGCACTACGTACCCCACGGAGATCGGCGGCGAAATCAAATACGGTCTGACGCCGGCGATGACGCTTGATCTCACCTACAACACGGACTTTGCGCAGGTCGAGGTCGACGATCAGCGGGTCAATCTGACGCGCTTCCCGCTGTTTTTTCCCGAGAAGCGACCATTCTTTCTTGAGAACGCGGGGACGTTTTCCGCGGGCACGCCACAAGCCGTCGATCTGTTCTTCACCCGCCGCATCGGTATCGCGAGCGACGGCACCGCCCAACCGATCATCGGCGGCGGTCGACTCTCCGGTCGTGTGGGCGGCACGACGGTGGGATTGCTGCAGATGGTCACCGATGCGACAGACACGAGCACCGCGGGTCAGTCGTTTACGGTGGCGCGCGCGACTCGCGAACTCTCGGCGCGTTCGCGGGTGGGCGCGATGATGGTGCAGCGCCTGTCCACCAAGGATGGCGACGATGTGAATCGCACGTTTGCCATCGACGGGCGACTCGGGTTGGGACAGCGCTGGACGAGCGATCTCTGGGCGGCACGCACGACGACCCGTGGGCTCGATGGCGACGCCAACGCATTCAGTGGGCGACTTGCTTACCAGACGAACGTCTGGAACAACAATGCCCGTGTGGCGCAGGTCGGGGGCGACTTCAATCCCGAGGTCGGCTTCATGAGTCGTCCTGGCGGCTATCGCGCGTTCGACGCGTCGATCATGCGACTCGTGCGCGCGCCCCAATGGAACTGGTTCAAACAGTGGAATCCGCACGTGAGCTATCGCACGTTCCACGGGCTGGAGGACGGTTTCCACCAAACGGGCTACGTACACCTCGATCTCACAGAGATCGAACTGGCGAACAGCACCAAGTTCGGCCCCGAGTACAACATCTCGCACGAGGGATTGCAGCAACCGTTCACCATCGCGCCGGGCGTGGTGATTCCGGCGGGCGCCTACAATTGGGGCACACTCGGTTTTGACTACACGACCGACCCCAGCGAGAATGTGTCAGCGACCGGACGGTTTGATGTGGGTGAATTCTGGACGGGGCGACGGAAAGGCGGCAGTGGCACGATCACGGTGAGGCGGGGTGCGGCGATCTCGGCGTCGCTCACCGCCGACTACAACGATGTGCGGTTGCCGCAGGGGCACTTCATCAGTTCGCTGCAAGCAGTGCGTCTCAACTACTTCTTCACGCCCCGCGTGTTCGTGCAGACGCTGACCCAGTACAACAATCAGGCGGGCATCTTTTCGGCGAACGTGCGCTTCGGCTGGCTTAATACGGCGGGCACGGGGTTGTTCGTGGTGTTCAATGACGGTCGCGAAGCCACCAGCTTCCTTGACTGGGCGCGACCGCAACAGCGATCGGTGTTTGTGAAATTCACTCGACAGTTCGGGACAACCGGATGACCACGCGACGTTCCTTGGCACGCCTGTGCCGTACGGCGGTACTCGGACTGCTCGCGGCGTGTTCGGCGCCCCGCGACAGCGCTCCGACTGACTCGGTGATGTCGAACAGCGCAGCGGCCGCGCGCGACTACCTGTATCTCTGGACCGCGTCGGCCGACACGACCCAGCCCGACTTCCTCGCTGTGGTCGATGTGACGGAAAGTGGCAGCGACACCGCGCGCTACGGTCGTCTGGTGACCACGCTGCCTGTGCCCGGTGTGATGAATTTTCCCCACCACACGGAGCATGAGCTTCCCGCCGACCGGCAACTCTTCGCCAACGGGTATGGATCCGCTCGCTCATTCGTGTTCGATCTGACCAAGCCCGATGCGCCCCGAATCGCGGCGCAGTTTGGCGACGTGGACGGATACACACATCCGCATTCGTTCCTGCGACTGCCGCAAGGCAATGTGCTGGCCACGTTCCAGATGAAGCATACGAGCCGCGGCGGCATGCGCGCTGGTGGATTGGTAGAGCTCACACCCAGCGGCGCGCTGGTACGCTCTGCGTCGGCCGATACACCCGGTGCTGACTCTGGGCTCCGTGTGTACAGCGCCGGCATCATCCCGTCGCTCGATCGGATCGTGACCACGTCGACCGACATGGAGAAGGACTTCTTCGAGCCGTCGCGCACATTGCAAGTCTGGCGACTGTCCGATCGCACCCTCCTCAAGAGCCTCAGTCTGCCCGGTCCCAATGGCGTGCTCACGGCCGAGCCGCGGTTGCTGGACGACGGTCGCACACTGCTGGTATCGACCTTCAGTTGTGGGCTGTTCCTTGTGGAAGGGTTGGACGGTGACACGCCGACCGCGAAGCAAGTCGCGTCGTTTCCGCGCAAGGACGGAACCAGTTGCGCCATTCCGGTGATCGTCGGGAAGTACTACCTCGTCACGGTGCCGGCGTGGAGCGCGGTCGTAAGCCTCGATATTTCCAACCCGATGGCACCGAAGGAGGTGAGTCGCGTCGCGTTCGACTCGACTGACGTGCCACACTGGATCGCCGTGTCTCCGGATCGTCGGCGCGTGGTCGTGACTGGCTATGCGTCCATGCAGCACACGGTGCAGCTACTGCACTTCGACGCGACCACGGGTCAGTTGTCGCGCGATTCGCGCTTTCGCGAGGAAGGCGCCGCCGTAGCGGGATTCCGCATGGACAACAAGTCGTGGCCGCACGGTGGAAACGCGAAAGGCATTCCACACGGGGCGGTGTTCAGCCGGCGGTAAGGCCCACGGCAGGGCTATCGCACTCGCGCCAATTCCTCAACCGTCCATGCGCGCTTGCGACCCGTGGTCGCGCCGCGAATTTCCTTCACTGCGGCCGCGTCAATGGGATCGGCTCGGTTTCCCCACTCGCGGCGGACGAACGAGAGAATCGACGCGATGCGTTCGTCCGTCAGGGTGGCGCCAATCGGTGGCATCAGCATGGCCCCTTCTTTCCCCTGCAGCACAATACGAATGAGTTGAGACGGCGCACCATTCACGTACGTCGATCCGACCAGACTTTTCGCCACACCGGCCAAACCGGCACCATCAAGTTGATGACAGACTGCACACGTCTTCCCGAATTCGTCGCGTCCAGCGGCAATTCGTGCGACTTCCGCGGCGGTGAGCGCGCGGAGCGTGACCTCCGGCGCCGGTTTGCCCGCCCAGAGCGTTTGCTGTGCCAGACGGCGGGCCGCAGTCGCCACCACCGTGTCGCGCGCGCGCGCCATCGCCAGGAGCGCGTCGGGGCGCGTAGCCATCTTGAGGGGCGCGCGTGATTCCGTCGCCCCACGGGTGAGTCCCGTCATCAGCGCGATGCGCTGCGACAGCGACCGCGAACCATCGGACACCCACGCGAGCACTCGTTCCACGGCGGTTCCACGTGGTGCTCGCCCGATCTGCGCCGCCAGTGCCTCCACCACGGCGCTGTCGCTGCCGACATCGGTGGTGACGCGCGCCATCATGCGCGCCAACGCCGCGACGGCGCGTGGGCCCGTTGCCCGCGCGACGAGTTCCGCGCTCACCACGTCCGTCACGCCTGCGTCCAGCAATGCGTTCGCCGCGGCGAAACGCTCTGTCTCCGGAAACACGACCAGCGACGCGGCAAGCTGTCGACGCACCGAGAGCGCCGAATCGGGAATCAGGGCGCCTATCGCCGAGAGAACGGCCGTGTCGCCTCGAGCCAGGTAGGGTTCAGCGACACGCAGGGCCGCAGTGCGCACGTGCGCCGAACCGTCGTCGAGCGCGACCAGCAGTGTCGCTGGGTCGACCACGCCGAGTCCATCGAGCGTCCACAGCGCGTGCAGTCGCACGCGGTCGTCGGCGTGTCCAAGCAACGCGCGGAGCGCCTGGGCCGAGACGGTGTCGTGACGCTCCACAAGCAAGCGTTGTGCCGTGGTACGCCACCAGCCGTTGGGATGCGCCAGCGTGGACACCAACTGCGTTGATGACACGGCGGACAATCCGGGCGCCGGGCCACGCCCGGAGCTGTCGTACACGACGCGATAGATGCGTCCAAACCCGACTGGCTGCTCAAGTCCTCGTTCGCGGATCTTCTCTTCGAGGTAATCCGTGATGTAGGTGCGATGCTGGATGATGCCGCGGTACATGTCCACGACGTACATCGTGCCATCCGGCGCGCTGGCAAGGTTGACGGGTCGAAAGCGCTCGTCCGTGGATGTCAGAAAGTCCGTGCTGTCCAGCGCGCGCCGCGCCGAACTCGGCGCACCGTTGGCATTCTCCACAATGAACTGACCGACCAGGTTGCCTGCCGACTCCGTCACGAACACGCTGCGGCGCATGGCAGCTGGATAGCGATCG
>JBEBIR010000302.1:0-4957 GCA_040080315.1 Gemmatimonas sp. | reverse complement strand
GACAGGGAGGTGGTGGTGGTGGTGGTGGCCGCGGGGCTTTGCAGGCCGCGATTCAGGCGCTTCCTGAAGCGAAACGCAATGAATACCTGGCGAAGCAGGAAGACATCACGTCCCGTCGCTATCCGTCCGACCCACCAGCGTCGGTGAAAGACTTCGTGGACCACATCGACTATGTGGTCAAGCGCATTGGCATCGACCATGCCGGGATCAGTTCAGATTTCGACGGCGGTGGTGGCGTGAACGGCTGGCGCAATGCATCGGAGTCGCTGAACGTGACCGTCGAGCTGGTGAAGCGCGGCTACACGGAGCAGCAGATTGCCAAAATCTGGGGTGGGAACCTGCTGCGGGTGATGAGAGAGGTGGAGAAGGTGGGAAGTAAGAAGTAAGTAGTACGAAGTAGGAAGTACGTCGTACTCCCTGCTTGCTACTTCATACGGCCTCCGAAAGCGAGGTGAAGTTGAAGTCGCGCGCCTTGATCGATGGCATGACGACATCGCCACCCTGTTCCGTTCCTGCGAGGCGCTCGGCGTGTCCGAGCGCCTCGATGTTGTTCAACACAAACAGGGGCGACTCGTTGAACCGGAAGTTGCGCAACGACTTGGTGATCTTGCCGTTCTCCACCAGAAAGGTGCCGTCGCGTGTGAGGCCCGTGTAGAGGATCGTGCGCGGATCGACTTCCCGCAGATACCAGAGACGGGTGACAAGAACACCGCGCGTGGTGCCTTTGATCAGATCGTCGAGACTCTGCGTGCCGCCCGCCATCTTGAACGTTGTAGGGCCACCGGTTGCCGTCTTGCCCTGCTTCTTCGCCCAGAAGCGCGAGTAGATGAGCTGCTTCAGCACTCCCTTCTCGATCCAGACCTGGCGACCGATGGGCATGCCCTCGAAATCCCATGGTTGCCCCAGCAACTGCGGATCGGCCGGATCAGAGTAGATGGTGACGCGTTCGTCGGCAATTTTCTGGCCGACCTTGTTGCCGCCGCCTTCCTTCACAAACGGACTGCGTCCTTCGTCGGCGCTGCGCGCGTTCGCGTAGTTGGAGATGAGCTGTACCAGATCACCCACGGCCTGTGGCTCGAGAATCACGGTATAGCGACCAGGTTCCAGTGCCACGGGATTGCGCGACGCCACGGCCTTCTGCACGGCGCGCTCAGCCACGCGACGCGTATCCAGTTGCGCCCAGTCAGGATGATCGGCAGCGGCCCACCCGGAGCCCGTGCCGTCGGTGGTGCGCGCGGTGAGCGTGTAGTTCACGTTGGTGTTGCGGCGATAGGCGAACATGCCCGTGCTGTTGCCAATGGCCAACGCGCCCGCACCGCTGACGATGTACCCGGCGGCCTTCACATCACCCGCTTTGCGGGCCATCTCGAGCGCAATGAGCGCCGCCTTCGCGCGATCGTCTGCTGACAGATTGGCCGTGGCGTCGAACCATGCATTGACGGGCGTGTACTGCTGCGCGCCCAACTGTGGCATCGCTTCCGGATCGTCCGGTGCCAGTCGCGCAATGCGTTCACTCTGTTCCACGGCGCGCTTGATCGCCTCGTCGGACAGATCGTTCGTCGTGACAACGGCGTGCTTGGGTCCGAACGCACTCTGCACACCGAGTTGTGCGTCCGTGGTGGAGCCGGCCGTGGACACTTGGTTGTCGGCAAAGCGGATGTTGCCTTGGGTGTACGTATTCACTTGCACGTCGACGGCGTCGGCCTTGGACCACTTGACCGCCTTCTCAACGATGGCTTGCGCCTCCTCACGTGTGAGAATGGCGCTGGGAGCGGTGCGTGACATCAGCCCTTCCTCCCGGTGTTGATAACGTTGACGTTGCGGAACCGAGCCGGCGGTGAGCCGTGACTGACCGCGTTCACTTGCGGTGGTTGACCCTTCCCGTCAAAGAAGCTGCCGCCCAGTGCATAGCTGGACTTGCCGCCGATCATGTCGAGTGCGTTCCAGAAGTCGGGTGTGCGAATCTGATACGCGACGTCCTTGAGCACACCGACAACTTTGCCACCCCTGATCTCGTGGAACGTCTGGCCGCCGAACTGCGCGTTGTATCGTTGCTGGTCGATGGAGAAACTGCCGTCGCCCGAAATGAGAATGCCGCGGTCGGTGGCGCTCACGAGATCTTCGATCTTGAGATCCTGGTCGCCCGGCAACAACGACACATTCGGCATGCGCTGGAACTGCACGTTGTCCCAACCCTGCGCGAAGGCGCAGCCGTGTGATTGCACCGGGCGTCCGTTCTTTTCGTACCACCAGCGCAACCACGGGGCCTGCTCGCGGGTGGTTTGGTAGTCGTTGAGCATGCCGTTCTTGATGATCAGGAACTCGTCCGGCTTCACCCCATCATCGTCCCAGCCGATGGTGGAAAGTCCGCCCGGTTGCGAGCGATCACCCTGGATGTTGAGCATCGACGGTCCGTACTTGAGCTGTCCCAGCATCTTGTCCGGTGGGGCCACAAAGCTGGTGCCGGCGTAGTTCGCTTCATAGCCCATGGCCCGATCCAGCTCGGTGGGATGCGCAATGCTTTCGTGAATGGTGAGCCAGAGGTGCGCCGGATCGAGCACGAGATCGTAGCGCCCGACATCCACGGGCTTCGCGGTGAGTTTCGCCGCCGCTTCCTCGCCCCACCGCGGTGCGTTGCCGGCCAGATCGCTCTCGAGAATGAACTCCCAGCCGCGCGCCATGGGCGGCACCACATTGCTGCGATTCTGGAAATCTGATCGGTCCGCCGAGACGGCCGTGATTTGCATGGTGGGCCACGAACGCACGACGTCCTGCTTGATGACCGAACCGTCGGTGTTGGCGTAGTTGCGCTCGTCCTTCACGAAAAAGAACCCACTGAACACAAATTGCACCCCCTTGGCTTTCATCGCCGCCGCGTTCGCCTTGATCAGGAGATCTGCCTTCTCCTCCACCGAGATGTCGAACGGATCGATGGTGAAGGCGCCCTTCCAGTAGCCGTCGTGAACGACAGGCGATGGCAGCCATTCGACCGGACGGTCGCGCGCCACGCGCGACGCTTTGGCGATGGCGACGGCTTCGCGCGCCGCCGATGCCGCGCCGTCGTTGGTGAGAATGCGCGTGGCGGCGAAACCCCAGGTACCGTCCACCAGGACACGCACTCCGAGCCCGATAGTGTCGGTATCGACCACTTGCTGGATCTGTTGCTCGCGAGTGAACACGAAGTTCTGGCGTTGACGACTGCAGCGCACGTCGGCGTAGCTGGCCCCGGCCGACTTGGCAGCGGCCAGCGCGGCGGCCATCAGCTCCTTCACGTCGGGCGCGTTGTAGAACGTGTCGATCGCGCGCGATGTCGGTGCCGGAGCGGCGGACAGCATGCGAGGAATGCCGGCAAGCGCGCTACCGGCAAACAGCGAGGCGCCGATCGCAGCGCCGCCCTGCTTCATGAAGTCTCGGCGGGTAGTCATTGGTTGGACTGCAAGGGGAGGGTGGGCGGAGACACTCGTCAAACGCGCAATGCCGCCAGGTGCGAGATGCTATAGGAGTAGACTGCGCGACCGCACGAGGTTTTGACAGGGCGCGGGGGCGAGATGCCCAGCGTCGAGGACGGCGGGCCGCGCGGTTGGGACGGATGCGAGGCGGAAGCGCATCGTTCTGGGATCGTTACCGCTGTCCTGGGCTACTTGAACCGCATGCCATTTGGCGCGACTGAACCTTTGGCGGGCACGAACGATGGTTTCACCGGCGGCGGGGCTGCTCGCCGCGTCGTCGCACTGCGCGCAACACCTCCAGAGGCGTTTGACGCCGTTGGCATGCCTGTCCCGTCAGGCTGCTTCCTCATGCTGAGCGCAATTCGACCGCGCGCCAGGTCGATGCTCTGCACGCTAACCATCACCCGCTGCCCGACCTTCACGACCTCGTTGGGATCCTTCACGTAGCGATCGGCCAACTGGCTCACGTGCACCAGTCCGTCCTGATGCACGCCGATGTCGACGAAACACCCGAAGGCGACGAGGTTGGTGACCACACCCTCGAGGACCATACCGGGCAGCAAGTCAGACGGCTTGGTGAGATCATCGCGAAACGCCGGTGGCTCAAAACCGGCGCGCGGATCGCGCCCCGGCTTCTTCAGTTCCGCAATGATGTCGCGCAGCGTCGGGAGGCCCGCCTCGGCACTCACGTACTTGGCGAGTTCGATGGAGTCCACCAGAATGTCATTGCCAACCAGCGTGCGCACCTCGACTCCAAGATCCGTCGCCATGCGCCCGACCAATTGGTAGCGCTCCGGGTGCACGGCGCTGGCGTCGAGCGGATGTGTTCCGCCACGCACGCGCAGAAACCCCGCGGACTGCTCGAACGCCTTCGCCCCCAGTCGCGGTACGTCCTTGAGGTCGGCGCGCGACGTCAGGCCTCCGCGCTCATCGCGCCACGTCACGATGCTCTGCGCAAGCCCCGGGCCGATGCCGGCCACATACGCCAGCAGCGCGGCTGACGCGGTGTTCACTTCGACGCCGACACGGTTTACGCAGCTTTCCACGATGTCGTCGAGTCGCCGCTTGAGTCGCGATTGATTGACATCGTGTTGATACTGGCCCACCCCGATGGACTTGGGATCGATCTTCACGAGTTCGGCCAGCGGATCCTGCAGCCGGCGAGCGATTGAGACCGCACCGCGGAGCGAGACATCGAGTTCCGGAAACTCACTGCGCGCAAGATCGGACGCGGAATACACCGACGCACCCGCTTCGTTGACCACGACCACCTGCGGACGCGCACTGCCTTCCGGTGGGTCGAGTTCGCGCAACGCGGCCTTGGTGAGCGTTTCCGTCTCGCGACTCGCCGTGCCATTGCCAATGGCGATGAGTTCGGGCGTGAATCGCGTCACGAGCGCGCGAATGGCGCCGGCAAACCGGTCCTCCTGATGCAAGTACAATGTGTCCGTGTGGACCAACGCCCCGGTGGCACTCACGACGGCCACCTTCACGCCAGTGCGAAATCC
>JBEBIR010000301.1:0-4976 GCA_040080315.1 Gemmatimonas sp. | reverse complement strand
ATTTCGTCGGCCAGCCCGAGACGAAGGCATTCGGCGGAAGTCGCACCGCCTCCAACAATCCAGATGGAGCGGAACGTCGTGCGCAGGCGCCCATTCACGAACTGCGTGAGATCGCCTGAGTGGAACTCGACAGTATCCCGTAGTCGCGGTAGATCGCGACTGGTGAGGACGAAAGTGGGCTTGTCTCCGTACGCCCACCCCAACCCCTGGGCCTCAAAACGAAGCGCCGTCTCATAGGTGCGCGATCCCATCACGTAGCAGTCGATCGTCTTAAGGAATGCCTCGATGAATCCTGGGTCCATGGTGTCCCCGCCGGCGAATTCGTCAGCGGTCTCAAGCCAGTCGACGCGCCCGTCCTTGCGAGCGATGAAGCCGTCGAGGCTCGCCACCATGTGGATGGTAACGTGAGAATCAGGGGTTATCATCGTTTCCTCACTTCTTGCAGAATTCGGGCCTGCTGGGACTCCAGTCGCCCGTCTGGCGTCTCTCGTCCGTGGTTCCGCCATCGCGAAAGGCTGGCGATGATTCTACTTCCGGGGCTCGCCAATCGCTCGGCGCCACTCTTCGTTCGCCGTCAAGAGCTCGACCTGCGCCTGGAGCAGGCCGATTTCCGCCTGGCGCTGGTTGGCTTGGTCGATGACCAACTCGACCGAGGTGATCTCCCCGCGGGCAAATCGGGCCGACTGAATGTCCAGTGTTCGTCGCGTAATCAACGACTGTCGTTCCGCCAGATCGAGTTGCAGTGACGCGTTTGCCACGCGTTGTGCCGAGAGGCGGACTTCATTCTCCAACTGCCGCCGTTGCTCGGCCAGGTTTGATTCTGCCACACGCAGATCGTTCTGCGCTCGGCCTATCGCATTGCGTTCTTCGAACCGATCAAACACTGGTATCGAGATGCCTAGTACGATGTTCTGCGAACGATTCTGCCCGTCAAGCGCATCGCGCAGTGACGCTGACGCCCCATCCGAACGAGCCGATCCATCGAAGCCGATGGTGGTATTTACCGAGACCGTGACGGGTGACGTGCGATGTGCGTCGCGCAATCCCATCTTCCGATTTTCCACCGCCATCGTGGCCAGGACGTAGTCCCATCGATTGGCCGTGGCCGCCGCCACACCGCGGTCCACGTCGATGAATTGGCGCTCTACCGACAGGGTTGAGTCGGGAACGATCACGGTGCTGGAAGGATAGCCCAGCACTTCGTTCAGACTCGCTTGTGCGCGGAGCAGTGCCTGCTGGGAGCGCGTGCGATTGAATGCGGCGCGCGAGACTTCAAGTTCGAATTTGAGTGAGTCCACCTCACTGATGGAGGTGCCACCAGCACCGGTGAACATTCCCGCGACGCGCAAGGAGTCGCGTACGAACAACACGCTGTCGATTTGCACCTGCTTGCGGGAAGCGACCAAGCCGTAGTAGGCTCCCAGCACGTTCCGTTGCAGGTTGCGCTCCTGATCGGCGAACTCCGCCTGCGACCGTGCGTATGCCTCGCGTGACAACCGATAACTCCGAATGCTGTAGTTGACGCCAAAGAGCGTCTGATCCAGGCGAAAACCCAGAAAGGTGCGACCGGTATACCGCTGATCCAGCAGCAAGGGCTGACTGAGCGACGACACGGTGCCTGTTACGCGCAGTGATCCACCGGTAGGAAGCGGTTGTGTCACCGTCATTCCGGACTGCAGGGTGCGACGTTTGGTGGGCACATACACATCACCTTCCGTAGTCGTCACACGGGTCAGCGCCGAGACGTATTCAGGTGACGTGAGGTCCAGATTGACGGTCGGGAGATATCGGGTGGCCCGTGCCGAGGCCATCCACAGCTCGGCGTTATTCGCCTGCAGTTGCTGACGCACGAAGCGCGGATTGGACTGTCTCGCCACCTCCATCGCGGTGGGATATGTGATACGGATGGTGTCAGTCGTCTGCGCCAGCAGCAGCGCGGCAATGAGCGGGATCGTCATGGGCGATACGATGAGCAACGAAATGAGCGAGGCGGGATTGCGGGCACCATTCAGTCTAATGCGGCTCGGGAGTCCCCGTCGTGCCCGGTCGCCCCTCGCGACCACCCGTCTGAACATGCTACGATAGGGCCATGGTCGCCGGCTCCCAGTGCTGCTGCGGGACCGCTATCCCTCTCCTCTCCGAATTTCTCATGACGCGTACGCATTGTTTCCGGCTTTCGACGGCGTTGTCGGTCGTATTTCCGCTTGCCGTGTTCCTCACCGTGTCCGCTCGGGCGGACGGGCAGAGTCCGCGTTCCCTCCGCTCCTCCGATATCTATCGCTTGCGTGACGTGGGTGCCGCGCGCATTTCCCCCGACGGTGCGTGGATTGCCTACACGGTCACCACCACGGACTCGGCCAAGGACAAAAGTGACAGTGACGTCTGGATGGTGAGCTGGGATGGCACTCGCACGCTGCGCATGACGGCGTCGTCGGAATCGGAAGGCAACCCGCGGTTCAGCCCTGACAATCGGTACCTGGCATTCGTGTCGGGACGCTACGAATCGAAGGGCGGGCAAGTCTGGCTGCTCGATCGCGTGGGCGGTGAGGCGGTCCGACTGTCCGATCTCAAAGGCGGTGTCAACGAATACGAATGGTCGCCCGACGGCACCCGTATCGCGGTGGTGTCCCACGATCCCGACCCGGAAGAGGCAAAACCCGACTCGCTCAAGACGAAGAACCCGAAGCCCATCGTGCTCGATCGGCTCGGGTTCAAGCGCGACGTGGCGGGCTATCTTGATCGCCTGCGCGACCATGTATGGATCGTGAATGTCGCGACAAAGAAGGCCGTGCAGATTACCAGCGGCGATTTTGACGATGGCTCGGTGCGCTGGTCACCCGATGGCAAGCAGCTCGCGTTCACGAGTGAGCGGGAGGGGGACCCTGACCGGATCAACAACGCTGACATCTATGTGGTGGACGCGGTTGCCGGTGCCACGCCGCGACGGCTGACCACATGGAATGGGCCCGATGCGAATCCGGTGTGGAGCCCGGACGGGAAGTCCATCGCGTATTTGCAAGGGAGCGAGCCGCAGCTGTCGGCCTATTCGCAGAACACCATTGCCGTGGTGCCGAGTGCGGGCGGCGCGGCGCGCCTGGTGGCACCAACGCTGGATCGTGATGTGAGTGCGCTGACGTGGAGCGCGGATGGCACGACGTTGAGATTCCTTCTGGGTGACGATCGTGCGGTGCATTTTGCCAGTGTGCCGGCGAACGGCGGCGTCGTCACCCGTCTCCTGGAGGGTCGACGCACGATGTCGTCATACGATGTGTCGCCGAGTGACCGGGTGGTGCTCAATACCGGCACGGCCGCGCGTCAGGCTGAGGTGCACGCGTTCGAAAATGGCGCGTTGCGTGCGCTCACGCATGTGAACGATTCTCTGTTCACGGCGTTGCGTGTTGGCACGACGGAGGATGTGTCCTTCAGGAATAAGGACGGGTTGACGGTGGGAGCGCTGCTGGTGAAGCCGGCGGACTTTCAGGCTGGCAAGACGTATCCACTCCTGCTGCGCATTCACGGGGGGCCCAACGGACAGGATCAGCACAGCTTCTCCTTCGAACGAGAGCTGTTTGCGGCGAACGGCTACCTCGTGCTGGCGGTGAACTATCGTGGTAGCAGTGGAAGGGGACAGGCGTGGAAGAAGGCGATTTTTGCCGACTGGGGGAACAAGGAAGTACAGGACTTGATGGCCGGAGTGGACCATGTGATCGGGATGGGCATTGTCGACACCGCCCGCATGGGCATTGGCGGCTGGAGCTACGGTGGCATTCTCACCGACTATACCATCGCCACGACCACGCGTTTCAAGGCAGCCAGTAGCGGTGCGGGCAGTGCCTTGCAGACCACGATGTATGGCACGGATCAATACGTGTATCAGTACGAGAACGAGCTGGGTGCGCCGTGGAAGAATCCCAAACTGTGGGAGAAGCTATCGTATCCGTTTTGGCATGCCGACCGCATCAAGACGCCTACGTTGTTTCTGGGTGGCGAGAAGGATTTCAACGTGCCGATCAGTGGGGGCGAGCAGATGTATCAGGCGCTCAAATCACTGGACGTACCCACGCAGATGGTGGTGTATCCGGGGCAGTTTCACGGGATCTCGCGGCCCAGTTTCGTGAAGGATCGGTATGACCGGTATCTGGCCTGGTACGGGAAATACCTGATGGGGATCGCGCAGTGATTTCGTTCACGATGCGCCCTACTTCGAGGCCGCCGCGAGCCGCCGAATCTCTCCCGCCATCGTCTTCACGCGGCCACCATCCTTGGCCCCCTTCGCATCTCCATCCACCTGCACCGCCAGCGCGTTTAACGCCGCTGCACGACGCAGACCCGACTTCATCTCCGCTGCATCGAGCGCCGCCGAAATCGCCGACGTACGATCAGCCGCAAGGCCGTTGCCGCGGACAAGCTGGTCCAGATACGACCGCACGACCACGAACGCCGGCGGCCACGTCATCCTGGGCTGGCTTTGCGGGTTGTAGTCCGTGAATGTGACCAGCTTCGCCGCAGCGAGTTCGTTCGCCGTGAGCTGCGGGCTCGGCGTGAGCTCATAGACATCGAGTCCGCGGTCGATCTCGGACGAGTAGATCATCCCGTTCCAGTAGTACGCACCCCACGAACCACCAATGGTGTTGCGGCTGCGACCACCGCTGGCGGCCAACGCGGCGGCACCTGCGGCTGAGGGCACGTCCACTGGCGATGGCGGATCAAGCGAGCCGCGATCGTAGTAAGCGATTTCGATGACCTTATCCGCGTCCGTGAAATCCATCACGTTGATGCCGCCCTGATACCAACCCTGCACATAGAGATCGCGCCCGGGTACCGGGATGATGCCCCCGTTGTGCGAGACACAGTTTTCCTCGGCCGACTGCGCTGACGGAAGCTTGAAGTAGGCGCGCTGCGTCTGCTTCTTTTTTGCGTCGAGCGAAATGACCGTGTTGCCACCCAGCTCGATCATGCTCGAGGCCTGGCACATC
>JBEBIR010000300.1:0-5003 GCA_040080315.1 Gemmatimonas sp. | reverse complement strand
GCTTCCGCACTGGCCGCATCGCCCAGCGCCCCCCGCGGCCCGGTACGCACCGCACCGTGAGGCCGACGCGCCCGCGCCCGAAAGAACGACAGCAGCGCATCGACGTATCCGTGCTCCGTGTGCACCACAATTTCGTCGAGGCCCAGTCGACCGAACAGCTTGCGACGCGCTTCATCCGCTTGTGCCACCTGACGCGCGAATGCGGCGCGCACGGCCGGGTGCGATGTGTCCACTTCAACACGTTGACCTGTTTCCGGGTCCTCCAGTCGCGCCGGGCCGATGTTTGGCAGGATGCGCTCCGCCGGATCCTCCAGCGTCACGGCCACGACATCATGTCGTTGCGCGAGCCGAGCCAGCGGCTTCTCCAGTCCTTCCGTGAGGAAGTCGGAGCACAGGAATACCACAGAACGGTGTGGCAACAACCGCATGAGGCGATCGACTGCCGTCGTGACCGACGTGCCGCGCGAACGAGGCACGACGCTGAGCAAGTCACGAATCACACGCAGCGCGTGCTTGCGCCCTTTGCGTGGCGGCAACGCGTGCTCAATCTGATCCGAAAAAAGCAGCACACCCACGCGATCGTTGTTGCGCACCGCAGTGAGTGCCAGCACACCGGCCAGTTCGATGGCCAACTCATGTTTGAAACGCGCGCGGGTTCCGAATCGGGACGAGCCCGAAAGGTCGATCGCGAGCATGATCGTCAGTTCGCGTTCCTCGACATGGCGTTTGACGAACGGACGACCCATGCGGGCCGACACGTTCCAATCGATGGACCGCACTTCATCACCGTCCTGGTATTCGCGGACTTCCGCGAACTCCATGCCCTGCCCTTTGAATAACGAGCGATACTCGCCGGCAAACCGGGAGTCGACGAGACGACGCGTGCGCACCTCGATGCGGCGCACCTGGCGCAGCACATCGGCCGGAACTGCTGTGGCGAGGGAGGCGCTGGTTAGCGACACGAAGACGGCTCGACGGTCAGGGCGTCTCGACCGACGCCAGCAGCCGAGTCACGATCGCGTCGCTGGTCACACCCTCGGCGTCCGCTTCGAATGTCGTCAGCACGCGATGACGCAGGACATCCGGTGCAATGCTCTTCACGTCATCGGGGGTGACGAAGGCACGTCCACGCAGAAACGCATGCGCGCGCGCGGCCTGTCCCAGTGCGATGGTGGCACGCGGGCTCGCACCGAATTCGATGAGCGGCACCAGATCGGCTGCACCGACTTCGTTCGGGTGTCGCGTGGCGTGTACCAGCTCGACGATGTAGTCGACGATGCGTTCGTCCATGTACAGCTCACTGATACGACGACGCGCATCCAGCAACTCCTCCGGTGATGCGATCGGCGCGATGGTGACCTTATCGCCACCGGCCATGCGCCGCAGGATTTCCTTTTCCTCGGCGCGCGTTGGATACCCCACGCGCAGCTTCATCATGAAGCGATCGACCTGCGCTTCCGGCAGCGGATAGGTGCCTTCCTGTTCGATCGGATTCTGTGTGGCCAACACCAGGAACGGCTCTGGCAACACATAGGTGGTTCCACCGATCGTCACCTGCTTCTCCTGCATGGCCTCGAGCAAAGCGGCCTGCACCTTCGCCGGCGCCCGATTGATTTCATCGGCCAGCACTATGTTGGCGAAGATGGGGCCGTGTTTGACGCGGAACTCACCAGTGCGTTGATCGTAGATCTGCGTGCCCACGACATCAGCCGGCAGCAGGTCCGGCGTAAACTGGATGCGTTGGAAGGTCGTGCGCACGGTCTCGGCCAGCGTCTTCACGGTCAGCGTCTTGGCCAGTCCGGGGACGCCTTCCAGCAGCACATGCCCGCCCGTCAGAAGGCTGATCAACAAGCGCTCGACCATGTACTCCTGACCCACGATCCGTCGCGCAACTTCGCGCATCACGCCTTGAACGAGCGCGGCATCGGTGGAGGCGTTGGCAGTCGCGGAGGTGGTCACGTCTTGCTGCTCCTAGAAAGATTCAGGTAGAACCGGGCGAGCGAGGCGCCCAGTCAAGTGTGCGAATACCGTTGGCCGGCATTCCCGCATACCCCGCACCAACGACTGAGGCTCCACCTTCGTGGCGCGTCAGGTCGCTGCGATGAGCGCGTCGAGCACCGCTTGCTCGGTGGCCGTCAGCGAGCGGGTTTCGCCTGGTGCGAGTTCGCCAAGGCGAACAGGACCGAAGCGCGTCCGCACGAGGCGCTCGACTTCGAGTCCCAGCGCCTCGCAAATCCGCCGTACCTCATGGGTGCGGCCTTCGGTGATGGTGATTTCAAACGCCCACCGACGCTGGCCCAGCGAATGGGCCACGACCTCGCGCGGGACCACCACGCCATCCTCCAACTCGACCCCACGGCGGGCCTCACGCGCCGCACTCGCCGCATCGCCCTGTACCGTGGCAACGTACGTGCGCTCCACCTCGCGACTCGGGTGCGTGAGTGCATGCGCGGCGCGGCCGTCGGTGGTGAGCAGCAACACCCCTTCGGTCATGAAGTCGAGTCGTCCAACGTAGACCAGCCCGGGCACGCGATGGACGAGATCGAACACCGTGCGACGGCCTTGCGGATCACGCTTGGTGGTCACGATGCCGGTGGGCTTGTTGAGCACAATCCAGCGATGCTTGGTGACGCTCACACTCACTGGCTCGCCATCGAGCGTGATCACATCGTGCGCGGGGTCGACGAGTTGTCCGACCGTGGCACGTGCGCCGTTCACCCCAACCCGCCCCTCGGCGACTGCGCGATCGGCTTCGCGTCGGGAGGTGAGCCCCGCGCGCGCGAGTGCCCGCTGCACGCGCATGGGACCCTCTTCAACCGCAGCGACCGTTCCCCCTTTCCCGCCGCTGCCCGGCGGACCTGCCGGCGGCGGACGTTTGGGACGCGCCTTCTTGGCGCCGGCTCGAGGCTTCGGTGCCACCGGCTTCGACGCGCCAGACTTCGGCGCGCGACGCGCATCGTCACCAGAACGGGGCGGGCGCCCTCCGGGCCGCGTCACTCCGCCACAACAGCGCTGCCGACACCGCGCAACGCAATCGCCAACTCGTCGGCTCGCGGAAGTTCTTCCAGATGCCGGAGCGCAAATTGTTCAAGGAACTGCGGCGTAGTCCCATACAACAGCGGTCGGCCAATCCCTTCCGCGCGACCGACGATGTCAATGAGACCACGCTCATGCAACGACTTGAGCACACTCCCCACCGCGACGCCACGGATCTCCTCGATCTCGGCACGACCAATGGGTTGCCGATACGCGATGATGGCGAGTGTTTCGAGTGACGCGGCGGAGAGTCGCTGCGGTCGCACGGCCACCTGTGCCCGCTCAATCGCCTCGGCGTATTCCGCCCGCGTCAGGATTTGCCAGCCGCCGCCCTGCTCGACCACCTCAACACCATGGCCATCGACATCGTAGTGTTCGCGCAACTCATCAAGCGCCGAGGACACCGCGGCAAGGCTTGCCTCGGGATCGAGCGTGGCAAGGGCGTCCAGCGCGATGGGTCGCGCGGCGGCAAACAGTGCGGCTTCAAGCAGCTTCGCTAACGGCGTCACGAACAATCTCCACAGAACCGAAGGGACGCGCCTGCGTGATTCGCAGTTCGCCCATCTTCGCCATTTCGAGCAACGCCAACAACACCGACAGGATCTGCCACGGCTCCGCATCGCGGCCCACGAGATCCGACCAACGGGCATCACGACGCATCGACAGCAGCGCGCGAATCGTGGTCATCGCGCCGGCCACATCGAGCGAACGCGGGACGATATCGTGCATCGTCGGTTCCTTCGCCGTACGCAGCACGCGATCGACCGCTGCCAGCAGATCGTTGAGCGTCAGCGAGAGCGGCGCCGTGATCGGCGTGATATCCGCCGCTTGCGGCACCCACCGCCGATTGAACTGGTGACGACGCTCTTCGCCCCGATGCTCCAGCAGATCGACCACTTCGCGCATCTGCTGATACTCCAGCAGTCGACGCACCAACTCGGCGCGCGGATCCTCCCACGACTCCTCGCCATCGGCGCGCGGCAACAACATCTGCGCCTTGATGCGCAGCAGGCGCGCCGCCATCTCCAGATAGTCGGCGGCCTCGTCGAGTCCCAGTGTCCCGATGCGCGCCAGAAACTGTTCGGCGATACGCGCGATCGGAATATCGTAGATATCCACATGCTCGTCGCGAATCAGCGACAGCAGCAGATCGAGTGGGCCGGTAAACTGGCTCAACTCCACAACGAACGCGGGCGACTCCGCGTCGGCAATGCGGAATGAGGGAGCGATCACGCCATGAGGGGGTTGGGCAGCATGAATGAATAGTAGATCTGTTCGGCCAGACTGCGCAGGTAGTACGCGGGTGCCAGCCAGGCGTTCACCAACGGGCGCCCAAACGAGAGCAGCGCAAACAGCAGGAGCAGGCCGACGCCAGCCAGTCGCTGGTAGGCCAGCGCCCAGCGGGGTGGCAGCAGGTACTTGAACACATGCGATCCATCGAGGGGCGGCACCGGCATGAGATTGAATGCCGCCAGAACCAGATTGATGAAGATCCCCTGCACCAGCATGAGCTGCAGGATGCCCAGTGGTTTGACCAGCGCCGGCAGCCACGACCCCAGCATCCCAACCAGCGGGATCAGCGGCACGCAGAGGAACGCAATCGCCACATTGGTGACGACACCGGCGAGCGACACGATGATGTCGCCACGGCGATAGTTGCGATAGTTGCTTGGGTTGACCGGCACCGGCTTCGCGCCGCCAAAGATGGCTCCTCCGAGGAAGAACAGCATCGTCGGCAACAGGATCGTCATGAACGGATCAATGTGCTTGACCGGATTCCATGTCAGCCGTCCAAGCATGAGGGCCGTCTTGTCGCCCTGCTTGAGCGCGGCATACCCGTGCGCATACTCGTGCGCGACCATGGAAAACAGCAGCACCGGCGCAACGAGAGCGAATAGCTGGAGCTTGTCCAAATCGAGGCGGGGGCGACTGGGGACGAACTGGTGATTCCAAGCAAGTTGGAGTCG
>JBEBIR010000299.1:0-5008 GCA_040080315.1 Gemmatimonas sp. | reverse complement strand
CAGTGACCAGTCCACGCAGCGACGTGAGTTCTTGCCGCAGTTCGGCGATCGACTGACACACCTTCGTGCCGATCTCCACTTGGCACTGGTGCAACTCCGCTTTGACGTCGGCCAGCTCAGCGTGCTCGCTGGTGACCAACGCATCAAATCCGGGCGTGAGATCACGCGTCACCGGATCAATGATCTGGTATTCCTCTTCGATGCCGACTGTCAGACTGGGCGCCCGCATTGCTCTCCTCGTCGGCTTAGGTCGTGCTGACTGTGAACGCCGCTGATCGATGGTCCGTCGCGTGGCGTGGCGCGTGTGCCTGCGCCCAGGCAATCGACGCCTTGATGAAGCTGCCAAACAGATGTCGAAAGTGTGGATCGGCCATCTCGAACACTTCGGGGTGCCACTGCACGCCAACCATGAACGCGTCGGTATTCCCTTCCACCGCTTCGATCAAGCCATCCGGCGCCGTCGCCGACGCGACCAGTCCCTGACCGAGTGCCTTGATCCCCTGATGATGCATGCTGTTCACCGGCACCCGAGTCGACTCGAGAAAACGCGCCAGTTTCGAGCCGGCCACCACGTCCACATCGTGTGCCAGATGATCGCGCTCGAATCCGGTCGTTGGGAAGTAGTCATGCTTCTGAAAATTTCCGTTCTGCGCCGCCAGATCCTGCCACAGCGTCCCGCCCGAGGCCACGTTGATGATCTGCAGGCCGCGACAGAGGCCCAGCAAGGGCTTGCCGTCCTCCATGGCCCAGCGGGTGAGTTGCAGCTCCACCCGATCACGCGCCGGATCCAGGTTGCCACACTCGGGACGCACGGTCTCCCCGTACTCCAACGGGCTCACATCGACCCCGCCGGGAAGCAGAATGCCGTCCAGCCGCTCATAAATCTCGCGCAACGTGTTCAGGTCGTCGTCCAGCAGGGGAATCATCCACGGCACCGCCCCCACCATCGTCGCCGCCAGAAAATACCGCTGATTCATCACCCACGACGCG
Source organism: Gemmatimonas sp. (assembly GCA_040080315.1). Taxonomy (GTDB): domain Bacteria; phylum Gemmatimonadota; class Gemmatimonadetes; order Gemmatimonadales; family Gemmatimonadaceae; genus Gemmatimonas. Next base: position 4,018 of record JBEBIR010000299.1, on the reverse strand, counting down.
GGCAGCGCTGGCGGAATGCCGTCTATGGAATGCAAGGTCTGGGTGGTCAGGCCAATCACGGGACGCAACAACGCGGACATCAACGCTCCTCGACAAGAAAAGTTGGCACGTTCGAGCCACCGCCGGCTGTCACGTTGAGCAAGGGATCGGTGGCGATCCGCGTCAGGCACCCCGTCATCACGACGCCGTCCACGAGGAACGGCGCCGTGTCCAGCATCCGGTCACTGATGTGCAAGGCGCCATCGACCCACGCGGGCCAGGGCTCGCTGGGAATTTCCACGCGTTCCTGCACGATAAAGGGCTCGGCCAGCGCCGTGCGAATGGCGGACTGCCACGTGTCGTCGTCAACCGTCCAGCCCAACACGATGCCCTTGCCGCCGTACTCGTCATTCGGCTTGAGCACCATGGTTTCGCGACGCTCGGCGATGAATGAGAGCAGGTCGACGGTCTCATTCTGGTACGAGGTGCGGCGCTCTTCCACGACTCGCGTCCAGGGCACATGCCGGGCCACCGCGGTGCGCTGCGCCGGCGTGAGCAGCGGTGCTTGTCGCTCGTCGCTCACCACCGCCAGCGAGGCCTTCTTGTGCAGCAGTTTACAGCGAAACGGATTCACCATGCACACCGCACGTTCACGCACCGCGCGAACCACCGGCGATTCCAGCCCTTCCCGCGTCACCAGCTCGTCGATGAGCACGCGCTTGTAAATGAGTGTGACCGCCTTGCCACCGACAAACAATTTGCCACCGACGTACTCCGCGTCGCGCGGATCGCCGATGAATGCGTCGATGCCAAGCGCCGCGAACTCGCGTTCAAACAGGACGAACTCACTGCGCGTGGGCACATCATTCCAGTCGAGAATCACGACGGTGGGCCGCTCCCGCACGCCGCGGAACCCATGATACGCGTCCAGCAGCGCGTGAATCACCGACGGTGCGGCCGGGATGGGCACGACCGCGTGCGTGCGCGAGAACTCGTGCATCACCGGTAGGGCCAACATCACGCGAGACAGCGCATCATTGTACGCGGCACCCGCCGGCGTCTCGGCGTTGTACTCGGTGAACTTGAGACCCTCGTCTCCCGAGGCGAAGAACGCATCCAGGCGCGACGTCGGACTGGCCACCGGGAAACCCGGATCGGCGTGAATCAACTGCTCTTCCCACGCCGTGAGTCCGAACTGCGCGCGCAGCGCGGAGTTGTCCATGGCGGCGCGACGCACCGCTTCGAACGCACCGCCCACCAACGCACAGGCGCGCGCAATGTGGCGGTATTCGCCCACGGTCAACAGCCGCGGACGCAACACGCCGCACAGCGGGCGATCGCCGAAGAACAGTCCCTCACTGCGCAGCAGTTGATCGAGGAGTTCGGCCGACGCGACCGCCGTGTCGCCGTGCGTCAGCGCCTCGTGATAGCGCGCGATGGCGCTTGCAAACATGCCAGCGACTCCGTCAGCGAGTGGGGACGGGCGCGGCGCCGATCGGCGGACCCGCCGCCAGCGCCGGCCGCGGCGCGGTCGCCAGCTTGATAGCAAGATCGGCCATGTGCTCGACCACCCACTCGAAGTAACTCGGCGTCAACGAGTAGATGTCCATGTCCGGCGCCGGATTCATGAAGTCGATGGCATACGGAATCCCGTCGCGCACCGCAAACTCGACGGTGTTCATGTCGTAGCCCAGCGCATGACAGAGCGTGAGAGCATCCGCGACGCATCGGTTTTCGATGTCCTTCGGCAAGTAGCCGGGATCGGGAATGTATTTCCGCTCGCGGGGGTCATACGGCATGGGCAGCACATGCTCGCGACCCAGCACCATGCAGCGCACATAGAAGTCCCACTTCACGAACTCCTGCACCACCATCGTCAGCAGGCCGCTGGTGTTGTAGTTGGACAGCAGCTCCTCCATGGAATGGCAGACGTACACGTCACGCCATCCGCCGCCATGTGCATCCTTGAGCACACAGGGAAAACCGATGTGTTCGGCCACACCGCGCCAATCCAGCGGGTATGACAGGTTCCGCAGCGACTCAGAGTGCGAGATTCCCGGGATGTAGTCCTTGTTGGGCATCAACATCGTCTTGGGATGCGCCACGCCGTTCTGGATCGCCACCGTCGCGTCGAAGAACTTGTCGTCGGCCGACCACATGAACGGATTGTTGACCACCGTAACGCCCATGCGGGTCGCGTGCTTGAGGAACGCCCGGTAAAAGCCCACCTCATGCGAGATGCGATCGATGATCAGCGTGTAGGGGATGGGCTGCGCCATGCGCGTCGCGTCCAACTTGATGTAGTCGGCGGACACACCCGACTGCCGTTTGGCGACCGCTTCGAGAAACGCGGGAGGGAAGGACCACTCCCGACCGACCAACAATCCGATGCGAGGTTCGACTGACACGATGGGAAGTCTCCAGAGGGTGCGAACAGGGTAGCGCACAATGGTCGATTGTTGGCGCGGTCGCCATAGGCAAAGGGGAGTTTGAGCGGTGAGTAACGGCAGGTCGTGAGCGCTGGAGCGGCAAGCCAGTGAGGGTAGGGCCTGCCCTCACAGGCTCACCCCTCCCAGCGCTCATCCCTCGTTTGTTGTGGCCGCGCGGACCTATGCCTCCTGACCCGCCAGCAACTCGTGTTAGCAATCCGCCAAACACCATGTTTGTGACAGTGCCTCATGTGGATAACCACGGCGTCGTGGCTCCAAAATGCCCCGCAAACCAGCCGATGGTTATCCACATTGCGGCGAGGGCCAGCCTCATCCCCTTTCTCAACTTACATACTTTTCCACATGACTTCCAACACGTATCAACAATCCTGTCAACAACTTAGCCGCACGCGTTGTATTGCGTGCACGGGAAGATCGTCATAACATCCTCGCCCGCCGACTAATCAATCCGGCGCATCGTCACGTTCCTAATCTCGCCCGGAATCGACCATGTTCGTAGTCGCCTGCGCCGCGCCAACCGGTACGCTCGAGTCAGCCCCAATCACATCGTTGTCGATGGAGCAGTTCGTGGGGAATACTGAAATCGCCGCGTTTTGGGGGACCGACGACGCCTACTATGTGCGCGCTGGTGCCGTGGCCGGTGAGGCTGAAAGTGCGGTGCAGTGGTATCGGATCGACTCCGGCGAGAGCGTCGCTGAGGGCACTCTCGAGGAGCGCGTGGCCATCGGCAAGATGATGTCGGACATTACGCCGATTGGCGGCGGCCGCGTCGCGTTCCCGGTCGGGAGCAGTGGTCGGCGGATCTACCGTGTCTGGCGGACCGGAGCAGCCGCCAACGGTGGAAAAACTAGAATCCTGGAAGTTCGAGCTGCGCGGTCACGCCGCCGGCCAGCGTAACGCCAGCCGCCTGTAGCCACGCCAGGAGGAGATCCTGCCCGTGATCGCCAGCCAAGGCGGAGCGCGCCGCGCTCAGATGCAGCTTAAACTCTGCCGAGACATCGGGGAGCGTGCGTCTCAGCACGGCGACCGTGAGCAACTCGGTGGCGTCAGCCAGATGCCGTATCGCGAATTCCGTCATTCGGGCGCGCAGCGCAGCGGCGTTGAGCACTTGAGATTCGCCGGGAACCTCGTGGTCGGCGCGACGCTCACGAAAGGCTGCCAGGCGGGTCCTCGTCGCCGAGACGACCGGCAGATCGTCACCGGCGTTCTCGGGAAGGACAGCAACGGGTGCTCCGAGGAGCCCAAGCCAAGCGATCCACAGGGTGCCGCGTGCGTACGGCTCCCACGGCTCCTGCTCCAGTCCGTTCGACACTCGGCGAATGGTATCGGAGACGCCTTTTCGGACCTCCCACCATCGGACGTAGCTGTCGGTCTGACGGGAAACGAGGGCGAGTGCTCCGAGTCGAAGGGCCCACTTCACCGTGGACTCCCCGTCATCGAGCGGAGGCCGCAGGGCCGCGCTACATCGAAAGGCGCGAGCGGCGCCGAGCGCGAGAACAGCCTGCGCCAGGTCACGAGACGAGTTGGCAACGGGATGCAAAGCGGCTTCCAACTGACTCAGGGCGGCCAGTTCGTAGGCGGTACCGAGC
>JBEBIR010000298.1:0-5034 GCA_040080315.1 Gemmatimonas sp. | reverse complement strand
CACGAAAGCGCTGTTCCAACGCGCGCTCGGCCATGCCCGTGCTTCGCGTGTACCCAAGCGGCGCGGGCTCGGCCGCACGCGGGATGACGGGAAGTATCAGTCGTGACGGATGTGCTGCGTCGTGGAGCACGCTCTGCCGGGCGATGCGCACTGTGCTATCGCTGCCAAACGGCGCGCCGGTATTCGGATTGCGGTCGAATCGAGGGAAGTCGCTGCTGGAAACTTCGAGTCGTATGCGATGGCCTGGCAGAAACACGTTGCTGGTCGCGCCTACATCGATCACAAACTCCTCAGCGCGCCCAGGAGTGAGCAGCACGGGGGTGGTTCGACTCGCGCGATAGCGCGCGCGAATGATGCCATCGGTGAGCGCGCGCGCGGTGCCGTCGGGGAACACATCCACCAGCTTCGCCGTGAAATCGGTGTCCTGTCGCGACGACGACGCCCAGAGCACGAGGCGCGCCGGACCAGTCACTTCAAGCGGTACCGTCATTGGCTCGCTCGTGTACACCAGCACATCGTGCCGGCGTTCGGTTGCGCGTTGGTCAAGCGGTGCTCGCGAGTACGCGCCAGAGCTACCGCTGGGTACGGGATTCGCCGGGTCGTAGGTAAACGTGTCCGCGCGGGCTTTCAGCGTGGCGTGGGCCGTCGACAGACGTCCGTCCCCGTCCAGCGTATTGGCCATCCCATCGCTGTGCAGATGGTATGACGTCTCACGAGCGCGGGCCAACGGCCATTCCTGCTCGTCGCGCCACTGGTTCTCGCCCATGACAAAGATCCGCACCGGCGCGCCTGGAAAGTCCGCGCGGCTCGTGTCACTCAGCCAGTGCTGGAACCAACGCCGCATCAGCCCTTCGGAGTCGAATCCGGCGTCGCTGCCATATGACACATCCCCAATCGCGTTCGTGCCCGCATTCGGACGCGCGTGCGTCCACGGACCAACGATCAGCCGCTGATTGCGACGGGCACGCGCGTTGGCCGCCGTGGCGCGCAATCCCGTGAAGTTGCGCAACGTGCCATTGAGCAAGGCGTCGTACCAGCCCGTGAGGTGATAGGCCGGCACCTCGAACTGCGAGTGCCGCGCCGAGACATCAAACGTGGTCCAGAACGCGTCGTATGACGGATGCGCCAGCATATCGAAATAGCCCGGCGAAAAGCGCCGCACATCGAGCGCCGACATGGCGTTGAGCGGCAGGCGCCACATCCAGTCGCTTTGCAGTTGACGTCGCTGCTCGGTCGTGAGTCCAATCTCCCCGTCGCGAGTCACCGTCGGCTCGAGTGCGCGGCGGCGCGCGTCGATGGCTTGCCCGAGATTCCAGCCAAGACCGTCAGCGAGATAGAACGCGCCGCCCTGAAACACCATATCGTATCGGCTGGCGTACGACGCCGATGGGAATAGTGCGCGCAAGTGTGGCGGACGCAGTGGCGCTGCCAGCAGTTGCGTGGTCGCGCTGTAGCTGCCGCCAAACATGCCGACCCGTCCGTTCACGTACGGAAGCGTGGCCACCCACTCCACCGTGTCGAAGCCGTCGGCGCCCTCGTCGTGAGGCACCGCGACGCCATCAGACATGTACCGCCCGCGCGTGTCCTGCACGACCACAACGAATCCAGCCGCGGCCAACCGGCGGTAGGCCAAATTCTCCTGCGTCGGATTCTTGGAGTATGGCGTTCGCTGCAGCAGGGCGGGACGCCGCTCCGCCGTATTCAACCGATAGACGTCGGCGCGCAGGATGACCCCATCCCGCATCGTCGCTTCGAGATTGCGCTCGACCACCACCGTGGCCTGCGTCTGCGCGGCTCGTGTGCTCACTGCAGTCGACAGTAGCGTGACGCAACACAGAAACGGATGAAGTATCACGGGAGCCATCCTCTGATCGGCAATGCGGAAAGTGCGGTCCAGAGGTGCCGGAGTCGCGCAGGAGAAATACGAGCCCGGCGCTGGCTTCGGAAGAGCGCGGATTCGACGCCGCGGCCTTCCGGCCGTAGCTTGAAGCCATGCCCCATACCATCATCATCGCCGCGCGAGCGATCCGCACCGCTTTCGCCGCGCTGACGCTCAGCGCAAGCATTGTCGGCGCGCAGACGCTGACGAATGGACAGCTGCGCGCCGAGTTCGGGCCGCGCGGCCTGACGTCTCTCAACGACCTCACCAGCCGAAGGACGCACCGTCTGCGAGGCGACGAGTTTGCCCTCACGCTCGGCGATCAGACCTACGCCAGCGCGTCCCTCGGCACACCGAGCAAACGCGCAATTCGCGATGGCGTCGTGTACCGGTACACCGCCGGCACGTACGTCATCGAGGTTTCGTATGAGCTCAAACCCGGGTGGCGCTTCCTCAGCAAGCAACTCAGCATCGTTTCCCTGGTCGCGCGCTCGTTTCACATCGGTGACATCACGCTGTTTCGCGAGACACTCACGGACACGCCAATCGGCGTTTTCACTCCAACCAGTGTTCGACCAAGCCTTGGCACACTCGACTATGGTGCCGCCTTGCGATTCTCCGATGGCCATTCGCTGCTGCTGGTCGCGCAGAATCCGTTCCTCCGCTTCGCGCTGGAGCGGAATGTCGCCACATTGCGCTACGCGCCTGATATGGAGTGGAAGTCAGGGTACGGTGCATTCACGTCCGACCGCGGCTTGATCGCACCGGTACGACTCACCGGGCGCCGCCTTCCCGCTCGCATGATCCCCGAGTGGCGCACCGTCGGCGACTCGTCGCCCGGGCTTGATGAGGCAGAGATTGCCGCGTTCACCGGGATGGTGCGCGGGTCGTTCATCTACGAGCCGCAATCCCCGTTGAACGTGTTCGTCGGCTGGTGTGTGAACGACTACCAGATAGATGCCGGCACGCCGGAAGGCCGCGCGGAGTATCGTCGGGTGTTCGACCAGGCCGCGGCCACAGGCGCTCAGTATGTTCTCTATGCGCCGTCCAACTCCGCGGTGTCGCGTCGAGAGGAAAGCGTGGACGACTGGAGTTGGGAGCACGTGTTGTGGCTGGGTCTCGGACAGAAGATTCGACGCAACGAATGGAACCCTCGCACCAGCCCGATCCCGCCGAGTGTGCAGGAAATGGTGGACTACGCGCGGAGCAAGCAGCTCAAGTTGTTGGCCTACGTGTATCCGGTGTTGCCGTTTTCACAGAATCCCGAGTGGCTGGTGCCGGCGCGCAACAACTCACCTAAGAAGGCGGCGAATCTCGGCAATCGCGCCCTGCAAGACTGGCTGATCGAGGAGCTTGTGGCGTTTCACGCGCGCACGGGCATCGGAGGATACGCCTTCGATCACACGTTTCTGACATACGAAGGCGCCAGTCGGTACGCGCAGTGGCACGGATGGCGGCGCGTGATGGAAGAGCTGCGTCGTCGCGTCCCCGACATCGTCATCGATGGACGACAGGCACATCACCTGTACGGACCGTGGAGCTATCTCGCCGGCAGCTATCCGCATCCCACCTTCCACGACGAGCAGCCGGAAAGCTTCACGCCCTATCCGGACCTCCATTTTGATCGCGTGTCCGCCAACCGTGAGCGATATACCGCGTACCACTATCGCAACTATGAGTTCACACCCAGCGAGTTGGTACCCGGATTCATCACGCACCAGACCTCGCGATCGAACGACCGCGACGAGATGCCGTCGGTCAAGACCGCCGATCGCGGCGTCGTCCTTACATCGTATCGCGCGCGGGATTGGGACTACCTGGGCTGGCGCTACTCGGTCCTGTCATCCATCGCCGTGGCGGGCTGGAACAACGTGCTCAACATGCTGCCGGCGCGCGACTCGGCGGAGTACGCCAGTTTCAGCGATAAGGACCGCGCGTGGTTGCGCGGTTGGCTGCTGTGGACCGCCACCAATAAGGAGTTGCTGCGGCGAACACGGACCATTCTGGGGCAACCGGCACTGGGGAAGATCGACGGAACCTCAGCTATCGTCGGCGATCACGGTTTCATCTTTCTGTTCAATCCCGATGCGCGTCGCCTGACTGCGAACGTGGCGCTCGACGCTTCAATCGGTCTGTCTGCGGGCACTCGTTATGTGGTGCGCGAGGTCCATCCGCTGGAGGGACGGCGCTTGGGCAAGCCCGGCGAGGGGTTCTGGCGTCGAGGTGACACGGTGAGTGTGGCGCTGGATGGCGCGTCCGCCCTGGTGCTCGAAGTGTTACCCGCGCCGAGCGTGGTGCTGGAACCGGTGGTGTTCGGTGCCACCGGCTCAGCCACGTTCACCAATGGATTGGTGGCGATCAGCGGGGCACGGAGTGAAGTCGGCGCGTTTGCACGCATGCAGGTCGCGCTGCCGCCACAATCGGTGGTGTCAGGCGTGACGGTGAACGGTTCTGTTGTCGGATTTCGCACTCACCACGGCAACGTGGTGGAACTTCGCCCGCAGGTCAGCGGCACCGATTTTCGGCAGATGCAACCGGTGGTTTCGTTTGACTCGACGAACATCGGCGGCCGCCGAAGCGGCACCTTCACGATTCCCAAGCGCATCTTCGATCAGTTGCGAGCGCGACAGGCCGCCTGGCCGATTCCGTGGACGTCAGATGACTATCGCACCACGTGGCTGGCATCGGAGCGCCTGCTGCTCTTTGCGCCGTTCAGCGAACCGGACGACACGTGGGAGGCGCAATTGCTGATTGACGGCAAGCCGGTGGAATTCCGCAAGGCGTACACGGCGGTGCGGGTCGTGCGGAGCACCTTCGTGGGCTTCTACGCCGACGTGTCGCTGTTGGAGCCGGATCGACCCTATCGATTTGAGCTGATACTGCCACGACTCAAGCCTGGGCAGTTCAGGGGACTGTATTTCGAGAATATTGAGACGGAGTACAGCACTGCCATCTCGGCGCCACCACGCTGAACTGAACAACAATTGAAACCGCAGAGTACACGGAGTTCACAGAGTCGTAGTCAGCCTCTGCGAACTCTGCGCACTCTGCGGTTCAAAACTAGTTCCTGCGCACCGGCTCCACACCGAACGTGTACACCGTCCGCGACCGGTACACGTCACCCGGACGCAGAATGGTTGTCGGGAACTCTGCCT
>JBEBIR010000297.1:0-5037 GCA_040080315.1 Gemmatimonas sp. | reverse complement strand
CCACCGCCACCACCGCCGCGCCCCGCAGCTGCCGTGAGTGCGTATCGCAGATCCCAGTTCACGCGATGAATGACACCGGCCGACCCGGACGCCGTCACTGCGCGAACCATTCGACCCGTGGGACCCGTGACCAACAAGCGCACGGTTTGCGCCGGCTGCGCCAGATGATACGTGAACGCCACGCCGTCTTTCGGATTCTCCGCCGTGAAGAAGTAGTGATTCATGTTGGACACATCTTCCCAGTACAGCATCAGGGTCGCCCGCGGCACTCCAAATAGATGCGCGCGCTTGGCCGCGATGGCGGGCGTCCAGTCGGCAATGGGTGATGCGTCATCGAGGATCCAGATGCTCCGTCCATGCGTGCCGAGGACGAGATCCTTGGTGCGTGGATGAACCAGCATGTCGTCGTAGCGCGTGGTCGGCAGGTTCGCCGCGAGACGCGTCCAATGGTCGCCATTGTCGTGTGTGACAAACAATGCGCGCTCGGTGCCAAGGAACAACACGTTCGGGCGGTCCGGATACTCCGCCAGACTGCGAATAGACGCATCATCGGACGGCAGGCCATTGATGACAGCTGTCCAGCTTTGACCAAAATCGCTTGTGCGAAACAGATATGGTGCGAAATCGCCATCGCGATGCGCGTCGAATGACACAAATGCGGTGCCCCGCGATGTGGACGACGCCACGATGTCACCGACAAACGTCCCGCTTTTCACTCCCGCGATCGCCCGGCTGGTCTCACGCCACGTCCTGCCCCCATCGGTCGTGACCTGCACGTTGCCGTCGTCAGTGCCCACCCACAGCACCTTTGGATCGATGGGCGATTCGGCAAAGTTCGAGATCTCGCTGATCGCGTCGCCGTCATTGCGCGAAATACGTATGTCGCGATTGGCGACACCCATCATCATGATCGTATCGCGATTGATCGAGCGGGTGAGATCGATGCTCGCGGTCCATGAGGAGCCGAAATCGGTGGAGGTGAAGAGTCTGTTGCCGCCCAGATACACCGTGCCGGAGCGATGCCGCGACGCCATGACCGGCGCGTCCCAGTCGAATCGATAGCTCTCACCGAGCGGCGCGCGCGGATTGATGCTCATGACATCACCCGTGAACGGGTCAACCAATGACAGGTTTCCGCCGCTCGCCGACGAGTACACCTTGCGGCCGTCGGTCTTGTCCACCGCCTTGCCGGTCCCATCGCTGAAGCCGATCTCGGCCCAGTCCTGATTGAGAATACCCAGCCAGTGGCGCGTGGCGCTGGGTCCCATGAACGAGTGGTTGTCCTGGAACCCGGCATACACCCAGTACGGATCGCGATTGTCCACGGCAATGCGATAAATCTGACCAATGGGGATGTTGTTGACACGGATGTACGTCTTGCCCATGTCGAAACTTTCGTGCAGTCCCCCATCGCCCACCACGTAGATATGACTGGGGTTGGTGGGGTCCACGCGAATGACGTGATGATCGGTCTTGAGTCCGACGTCGTAGGTAGGTGACGTGGGTTCCTCTCGGAACGTCGCGCCGCCGTCCTCGCTCTTGGCGATGTACACGCCGGGCAGCCAAACCCGCTTGTCGTTGGTGGGATCGATCGTGGGTTTGCTGTAATACATCGGACGCGGATTCGTCGGGCTCATGCGCTTCCACGTCGCGCCCGCATCTTCCGTGCGATAGGTCCCACCGGCACCAGGGTGTTCGATCGTGGCGATCAGCACATTCGGACTGGACAACGCGAGCGCGAGGCCGATGCGCCCTTTGTCGCCCGGCGGAACGCCGTTCTCGAGTTTGCTCCACGTCACGCCCGCATCGAGGCTCTTGTAGATCGCGCTGCCCGGCCCGCCGCCGTTGAACCCGAAGGCCTTGCGCAGCCGCTGATAGGTTGCGGCGTACAGCACGTTCGCGTCGCGCGGGTCCATCACCAGATCCGTCGCGCCGGTGAGTGTATCGACAAACAGCACTTTCGCCCACGTGGCGCCGGCGTCGGTAGTCTTGTACACGCCACGTTCCGCGTTGCCACGCCACAGATTGCCCACGGCCGCCACGTACGCGATAGCGGGATTCGTCGGGTGCAACACGACTCGTCCAATGGCCCGCGTATCATGCAGTCCCAGATACTTCCACGTGTCGCCGCCGTCGGTGGAGCGATACACGCCACCGCCCCACGACGAGCTTTGCCGATTGTTATTCTCGCCCGATCCGGCCCAGATGATCTTCGAATCACCGGCGAAGATCGCCAGCGCGCCGAACGTGTTGTCGGCCTGCGTGCCGAATATGTCCTTCCAGGTGACGCCGTTATTACTGGACTTCCAGATGCCACCGGAGGCCGTCCCGACGTACAGCACGGCGGGATTCCGCGGATCAATCTGCAAATCGTGGATGCGTCCGCCGGCCGCGGCGGGTCCAATACCGCGGAAGTAGAGCGAATCGAATGGCGAGGGGACCGGCTGGGCGCGCAGCGAGCTCAGTGAGAGAGCGGAGAGCGCGACAGCGGAGAGCGCGACGGCGAGTTGGACGCGTGTGACAAAGCGAAACATGTTCGGTCGGGTTGGGGGCAACTCAAACGAGACACATTTTCGCGCGAATTGGCAAGGGTAGACTGAGTACTCAGTACTCAGTACTCAGTGCGCCGCTGCCTCACCAGGAACAGCACATACACCGCCACAATGCCCAATAGCCCCACGATCAGCGGCGTGATCGCCGAGGACAGCGCGCGGTCCAGCATCAGGAAATCCGGAACGCCAGTTTGCCAAAGGGTCCACTCGTAGCCAATCGACGAGGCCAAACCTGGACTTCCGGTGACCAGTACGATGATCGCGTCGCCGTTGTCCGGATTGATTCGCACGGCGCTATTGATGGCCGGTTCGTTCGAGCCATCGTGACCAAAGACATGATCTCCGCTCGCCGTTGGCGCGTAGAGCATCACACCGAGGCCCCAGATGTCAGCACCGAACATGCGCCCGTGCGGTTGGCGCATCGCATCGACGCTCGCGGGACGCAACACTGACGCGCTGTGGCCCGCGGCCCGCAGCTGCGCTTGGACAAACGCGATCAGATCACTCGCAGACGCAGACAGGCCGGTCGCCGCCGCCGCGGCGTACTGGAACGACGCAGTGGGCTTGCCCGTCGAATCGTACGATGCCGACGCGTTATCCAGTCCGCCGATATACGCATAGCTCGCGCGATGCATTGCGAGCGGACCAAACACCGCGTGCTGCATCCATTCCGCGAATCTCATGCCGGTGACGTCTTCAACAATGGCCTGCAATATCAAATAGCCCCCACCGGAATACTGCCACTCGCTCCCGGGCTCTCGTCCAACGGCAATCGGTGTCGCGTTGCCGGACGACGCGCGCGGTTGCCGCAGCGACTCCTGCACGGACGGAAGTGTCTCGTCCGCCGTATAGTCGGCAAAGCCAAGACCATCAGTGAGACCTGCGGTGTGCGAAAGAAGCCGGCGCACAGTGACTTTGCTGTTGTCGAACTTCCCCACCGGTAGCTGCCAACGCTTGAGATACGCCGATATGGGCGCGTCGAGGTCAATGGCGCCAGTTTGAACCAGATGCATCACGCCGTAGGCTGTGAACCATTTGCTGGCCGACGCCAGTGGAAAGCGCGTGTCCCGATTGACGCGATCAATCGATGGTGCGAAATGTTCGCCGAATACCGCGCCATTGCGCATGAGTACCAGCGCGATGTTGCCTCGGCTGTGCGTGCTGCTCATCGCAATTGCGGCATCCATGAATGCGCGCGCGTCACCGGTGCGGGCAATCGGTGTGATCCACCAGCCGCTTAGCGCTCCGTACACGCTGACGGCGATCCATAGGATGATCGCCGTCATGACGACGATCAGTCTTTTCGCTCGCACGGTTTCGTTCTCTCCTGCAACTCTACTAGCGCGCCGCGCCCTGCACTGGTGCGCGAATCGGCTTGCCCGGCCGCGCTGCGGTCACGTGCCCACTATCGACCACGACCTGTCCGCCAACGATCACCCAGGGAATGCCGGCCGCAGGGATCGACGCGTCCTCGTACGTCGACTTGTCGATCACGGTCGCGGGGTCGAAGATCGCGAGATCGGCATCCGCGCCAACCTTGATGCGCCCCTTGCTCGCCATGGCCGGTACGCGCGCCTCGAGTCGCTGCGCAGGCATGAGGGTCATCTTCCGGAGCGCCTCCATCAGCGAGAGTCCGTTCTCCTCGCGCACGTACTTGCCGAGCACCTTCGAGTACGAGCCCGACGTTCGCGGATGGCCGCGGCCGTCCTTGATGAAGCCATCGCTGGCGATCATCGACAGCGGGCTGAGGACAGCGGTGCGAGTCTGCTCCTCGCTCCGCCCATGAATGATCACGGTGACGTTGGCCTGCGCGCGCGCCGCGGCAAACGTCTTCCTCGTCAAGCGCTCTCCCGTGGACACCAACTGGTGCTGTGCAATGCGGTCGTCGGTCCACTTCTCCCAACCGTCAAACAGCGCGGCACTGATCTCGGTCATCCCGGCACCATAAGGATACGCCTCGGTGGTCACGTCCTGTCCCTTGGCGCGCGCCGCCGAAATGTGCGAGAGGAACTCCACGAGCTCGTCCCCACCACTCGAGTTCACGTGCACGATGTGCAGCTTTGCGCCGGCGGCGGCGGCGGCCGCGATGGTCGAATCGAGGCCAGCGAGACCGTTCCGCATGTGGATGTGCACCGACGCGCCGCCCTCAGCAGCAACGCGAAACATGCGCTCGATCTCCGCCATGTTCGCGCCGGGCGTGTACGCGCTGCCCATGCCCACCGCGAGCGCGCCCTCCGCGAGGCCTTTGCGGAGGATCGCTTCCATGTCGGCAACCTGCGCCTCAGTGGCCGATCCGCTGGCGCCAATGCCGATGGGTGCAATGCCCTTGCTCGGGTCGCCCATGGCAACGATGCGCGCCTGCATATGTCCGGCACTCACACCGAAGTTCACGATCTGTCCGGCCGAACGCGCGGCATACCACTTGGTGACGTCGGCGGATCCGACTTCCAGCTCGAGCGCGGACGTCACGCCGTCGCGCACCATG
>JBEBIR010000296.1:0-5038 GCA_040080315.1 Gemmatimonas sp. | reverse complement strand
CGAATGTTCTGATCGATGCGCTGCGCCGACCGCCAGACATGCTTCTGCTGAAAGAATTCCTGGAATGGGCGCTGCCACACACGGCGCTGTCGAGCGTCGTCGCGAGCGAGCTGCTGGCGGGCGCGCGGACGGACTCGTCGCGGCGCCTGGTCGAGCGCGACTTGTTAGGCGCGTTCGAGCGGCGCGGGCGCATCATCGCGCCGAGCGCGGCGGCGTGGGCGAAGACTGGCGGCGTGCTTGGACGCGCGGCGGCGGCGCCCATCGGGCCGACGTATCAGAATGATCTGCTGTTGGCCCACACGGCGCGTGAGTTCGGATGGTGCCTCGTGACGCGCGACAAGGATTTCAGTCGAGTTCGCCTGCTTGTGAAAGGGCTGCGCGTCGAAGCTCCCTTTCCGCGACGGCCGACGATCGCGCGCGGCGCTGTATAACGATGCTTGCTGCAGACGGGCGTTTTCGGAAGCGCGCTCCGCGCGCATCTTGTTTGAGCGCCCGCAGCAGAAGCCGGCGTTAGACGGCTATAGTCCCAACTTCACTGGCTACAATACATGCGCACGATCGCTCTGTGGCGGTGTGGAGTCCTCGCCATGCTGCTCGGTACGGCCCCTCCGATGGGCGCGCAGGCGCCAGATACGCTGTGGGCGACGGTCGATGACCATCGCATGCGCCTGCTCGTGAGCGGTCAAGGCGAGCCGACGATCGTATTGGAGGCGGGTAGCGGCGGTACGTCGCGAACGTGGAGGACGCTGCAGCCGGCGCTCGGGGCGCTGGGGCGCGTCGTCGCCTATGATCGCGCCGGGTTGGGGCAGTCGGATCCTTCGCCACGTCCCCGCACCGCACGGGTCATCGCGGAAGAGTTACGGAGCGCCCTGGAGGCGGCACACCTCCGACCACCGTACCTCCTCGTCGCGCACTCCGCGGGCGGGGCGTACGCTCGGGTGTTCGCTGCGCTGTATCCGACGGATGTGGCGGGCCTCGTGCTTGTGGATCCCGCGTCGGAGGACTTTTACGCGCGTGCCAAGCGGGAGTTCCCGAGCGTATATGCGCACTTCGATTCGCTCGACGCGGTGGACCTCGCGAGCCTTCCACCCAATCAACGCGCCGAGGAACAGGAGTGGGAGGCGAACCTCGCGATGGCGCGAGCGTCTGATCCCCGCGTTATCGGTCCGGCGATCGTGTTGTCCTCACCCCGTGCTGACTTGGCCGAACTGGGTCCGCTGTGGACAGATGAGCATCGCCGGTGGGCCGCGCGCGCGCCGCGGCGGGAGTATGTACGCGTGGATAGCGTCGGTCATGCCATTCACCAAGAGCGCCCCGCAGTCGTGCTCGACGCCGTTCGGCGTATTCTCGCGTTGTCGGCTGGGAGCCGACGACCGTGAACCACACGCACCCGCCGTCTAACCCAGCGTTGCAGTCTGACAGCCGCGCTAGTGAGGGCGCGCTCTGCGCGCTTTAATTTGATGCGGCTGCAGAACGCATGCGTTAGGCGGACAACATCAAGCGAGAGGCATGAGAATGAAAAAGACGACGTTCTTCATGCTGCTGCTGCTCACTCCAGTACAGTTGTGCTTCGCACAGATATCTAAGCCATCCGAGCCCCAGTTCGGCGCGTTGCTAGCGTTCGAGCGTGAGATCGAAGTGGCGGCGGCGCGAGGCGACGTCGCGTTTCTAGATCGCGCCATCGCTGATGACTTCACGTTCACTCACGGGGATGCATGGAGGACTGGTGGGGCACCCAGCCGGGTGGACACCAAGAAGTCATGGATGGAAGCGGTCGCGCGCGGCCTGTTTGTGAGCAGGCAGGTCGATTCTCAACAGGTCGAACCACACGCCTCAGTGGCCATTACCACGGGTCGCATCGACGTGAAGCTGAAGCCGCCGTTCTTGAACAATGGTAAGGCCGAGTACACAGTCTGGTTCGTACGGGTGTACCGAGCAAAGGCGGGCGGCTGGGAGCTTGTGTCCCATCGAACCGTAGCAGAGAACTGAACGGCCGCCGCCTAACCCAGCGTTGCACACTGACAGCGGCACTAATGTGCGCGCGCTTCGCGCGCTTTTATATGATGCCGCTGCAGCTGAACGCATAAACGTTAGCAACTGTCTAGAAAGTCAAGCGGCGTTGAGAGCCTCGAGGTGGCGGTTTGCGTTCCACGTCGTGTCCGTTCGCACCATAGTGTTGAGGATTGTGAGCAGCTTCCGCATGCAGGCGACGAGCGCCAGCTTCTTTGGTTTGCCGACAGCCAGGAGGCGCGCGTAGACGTCACGGATCACGATATTGCGCTTGGTCGCGACGAGCGCCATGTACAAGACGCCGCGCACTGTGGCACGGCCGCCTTGCACGAAGCGCCGGCCACGCATCGTCCCCGAGTCGCGGCTGAGTGGCGCCACGCCGACCAGCTTTGCAATCTCGCGGCGCGACAAACGCCCGAGTTCCGGGAGATCCGCGAGCAGCGTACGCGAGAGCACCGGGCCGGCGCCAGGCACACTGCGCAGCAGTTCATCGCGTTCACGCCACAGCGGACTCTCTTTCACCAACGTCCCGAGGTCGATGTCGGTCATGCGGAGCTGGCGCTCGAGATAGGCGATATGCGACTTGAGGCTCTTGCGTACCAACTTCTTGCCCGATCCAAACACTTGGCCGACGCGATTGCGCTCCGCCTGCAGCATCTCCAGCAACTGCCGCCGCCGAGTGAGGAGGGCATCGAGTTCGTGCGCCGCCGCATCGGGAATCACCCGAACATCGGGCCGGACGACGTCCGCGAAGCGCGCGAGGATATCGGCATCGAGGCGATCGGTCTTGGCGAGTTGCCCGGTGGCCTTGGCGAAGTCGCGCACTTGTCGCGGGTTCACGACGACCACCGGAAGCGCGCCAGCTGCAAGGGCCGCGACGGCGAGCAACTCGTACCCGCCGGTCGCTTCGAGGACGATCAATTCGGGACGGGTCGCGCGCATTCGCTCCACCAGCGTGCGCACGCCCCGTTCGTCGTTCTCCACGATGAAATGTTCTGCACTTGGCAGTACGGTCACAACCAGCTCGGCCTTCGCCACATCAATACCGACGAACATGACATCTCCTCCCACCATAAGGATGTCGTCCTGGCCCGTCCTTGTAAGAATTCGGGCTCGGTCCGTGGACCGGCCCCCGCAACTGTTCGGGCTCTCACGACGAAAGATCAGGCACGCCGCTCCGGCTAACGCACGGTGTTTCCCACCAAGACCGCATCGAGCTGGCGCCCTGATCAGAACTACTGCAGAATCAACCGATCGCTAGATACAAGACCGCCCACGACCGTCGACACACACTCGGAGATTCTATGCGGGCAGCTGGCCTCTTCGCCGTCCTGACCCTGCTCGGTGGCACGGCGAGCGCGCAAACCGGCTTCCTCGACCGTACCGTGGATATTGAAGGTCACGTCTATCGATACCAGATCTACATTCCAGTCGACTACACGCCAAAGTCCGCCTGGCCTGTCGTCGTCGCCCTCCACGGCAACGGACGTCAAGGCACCGACGGGCTGAAGCAAACAGGTCCCGGCTTCGCCGCGTATCTTCGAGACAGTGGCCAACCATTCCCCGCCCTCGTGGTATTTCCGCAAGCTCAGCCAGGGACGCGATGGCTATACCCCGAGATGCAAGCGTTGGTCATGGCACAACTGCGCCAGACGATTAAGGACTTTCGGGTCGACACAGCGCGGGTGTATTTGCAGGGGTACTCAATGGGAGGGTCCGGCGCCCTCCGGCTTGCATTCCATCATCCGACCACGTTCGCCGCCCTGGTCGTAATCGCCGGTCGCGTGGAGAACCGAGCCGACATTCCTGCCGCTGGATTGGAGATCGACCGACGGGCCAACCCCTTCCTCGCCACCACAGATCCATTTGCAACGCTGGCGACTACGATCAAGAGTGTCCCGATCTGGCTGTTTCACGGAGAGGCAGATTCGACAGTCGAGGTGGCCCAGTCCCAGCGGTTGGCGGCCGCACTCCAACGAGTAGGAGCCCAATTCCACTACACAGAATATGCAGGGGTGGATCATCTCGGTGTCTCAGGGAAGGCATATGCAGAGACGGCCCTCTTCAAGTGGCTCTTCGCGCAACATCGGTAGCGACCGCACCAACCCCACGCCATTGACGCTGACGCCCGGTACGCATCGCCTGCGGTTCGTCAGTATTCCAGTTGACGAACAGATCGCCGTGGCCTTCGTGCGTGATTCGGTCGTGCGGGAATGGCGTTCGCTCGCCCGAGACGGCGCGGAGCTTCCCGTGGCGCAGCAGGTCATCGGTGAGGGCGGCGCACCGTCAGCGCTGGTCAGACGTTTGATGTGGAAGTGACCATACCGCCCGATACGCTAGCGCAGTACGCGCTTCAATTGGGACCATCTGGTATCCCACAGACAAGCGAGGAAATCGGCCACCACCGATTCTGCGGGTACCGATTCTCGTTCGCACGACATGACGGCTACGCGCATGTAGCCAATCCGAGTGCTACTTACATCGTCACGACGCGCGGGTGTGCCATCTAACCTAGCGTTAGACACACGAACCGAGATCGAGTATGTTCCGAAAGCCAACAGCCGGAGGTAGTCGTGTCCGCCGTCACCACCGTCATTCATTGCGACTCGGGTTGGTCGTCTGTCAAGAACGGTGAATTGCTGCGGCGTGCCGCGGCCGCTGGGTTTGACGCGTTCGTAACGCCAGACCGCAAGCTGGAGTATCAACAGCACATGCCGCGAGTCGGCGTTGCAGTGATCGTGCTTCGCGCGCGCACGAATCGTATCGAGGATATCACACCGCTCGTACCTGCGCTCCTCGCCGTATTGCCTGTGCCGCGAGTTGGCACGGTCACGCATGTCGGTGTCTAACCACGGGTCGCAGTTGACAGCCGAGCTATTGTGGGCTCGCTGCGCTCGCTTGATTGGACTCGGCTGCAACTGAACCCAAACGTTATGCTGCAATAGAATGATCGTTGCGACGGCAAGGCCCATCGGACATGGTGTCGAATGACGCGTTAACCGAGGACGCGAGCACGCTTCATTCGACG
>JBEBIR010000295.1:0-5061 GCA_040080315.1 Gemmatimonas sp. | reverse complement strand
CTGAACCGGGCGCTGGACGGACCGCCCGCCGCTCGCCAGCTTCGCCAGTATGACTTCTCTCGCTTCTGCCCCGACCCTGCCGTCGCTTGACGCGCTGTGGATGCCGTTCACCAACAACCGCGCCTTCAAGGCCGCTCCCCGCCTCTTGGTGAGTGCCGAAGGCATGTACTACCACGAAGCCGGCGGGCGGCCAGTGCTGGATGGCGTCTCAGGGCTGTGGTGCGTCAACGCGGGACACGGTCGGCTCGAGATCGTGTCGGCGATTCGCGAGGCGGCCGGCGTGCTCGACTACGCGCCGGGCTTTCAGATGGGACACCCGTCCTCCTTTGCACTGGCCGAACGCCTGGCGGGCATCCTGCCCGGGTCGTTGGACCGCGTGTTCTTCACGACTTCAGGGAGCGAAGCGGTCGACACGGCGCTCAAGATGGCGCTCGCCTACCACCGCGCGCGTGGCGAACCACGGCGTGCCATGTTTGTTGGTCGACAGCGCGGGTATCATGGCGTCGGGTTCGGTGGCATTTCCGTTGGTGGCATTGCGCCCAATCGACAGGCGTTCGAGTCGCAACTGCTACCGCATATCGACCACCTGGCGCATACGCATGATCCGGCGCGCAATGCGTATTCGCGCGGCCAACCGCTGCATGGGGCCGAGTTCGCTGACGACCTGGAGCGTCTGGTCGCGCTGCATGGCGCCGACACGATCGCTGCGGTGATCGTCGAGCCTGTCGCCGGTTCGACGGGCGTGCTCATTCCACCGGTCGGCTATCTGGAGCGATTGCGTGCGCTGTGCGACCAGCACGGCATCCTGCTGGTCTTTGACGAAGTGATCACCGGTTTCGGTCGCACGGGCGCGGCGTTTGCGGCCACCCGATTTGGCGTGACACCGGATCTCATGACGTTGGCGAAGGGCATTACCAACGGAGCGGTCCCGATGGGCGCGGTGTGCGTGGCGCGGACCATTCACGATACGGTCGTTTCGCACGCGGCACCGGGTATCGAGTTCTTTCACGGCTACACGTATTCCGGCCATCCGCTGGCCGCCGCCGCCGGACTCGCCACGCTGCACTTGTACGAGACCGAGGATTTGTTTTCCCGATCGGCCTCGCTCGCGCCCACGCTGGAACGCGCGATCCACGCGTTGCGCGATGAACCGCACGTGGTGGACGTGCGTAACATCGGCATGGTCGCGGCGGTGGAACTGTCACCGCGCGAGGGCGCGCCGGGGGCGCGTGCACAGGAAGTCTTTCTGGAATGCTTCCGTCGTGGCGTGCTGGTCCGCCAGACCGGTGATACCATCGCCCTGGCACCGCCGCTCATCGTGTCACCGGCACAGATCGACGAACTGGTTGGCACGGTGCGCGATGTGCTGCACACGATCGGATGACGTCACGCGGATTGCGACGACGCGTGTGGTGCCTGCTTGGTGCAGCGGGCGTGGTCGCGTCCGATGTTCCCGCGCAGGCGGTGAGGCGTCCGATCCCGTCGTCGATGCTGGGCGCGGGCGTGTCGCAGGAACTGGCCATCGCGCGGCGCGCACGGATTGCCGATGTGCGCTACGGGCTCACCCTGGACGTGACGCGACGTGATACGGTTGCCGGCCATGTGTCGGTGACATTCCAACGCGTGGCGCTTGGCGGCATTCTGCTCGACTTCCGTGGCATCGGCGTCGACTCGCTGCGCGTGAATGGGCGTACGGTGCGCGTCAGTCCGGCGATTTGGAACGGTGCGCACATCTCGATTGACGACACGCTGCTGCGCGCGGGTGTCAATCGCGTCTCGGTGGGTTTTCGCGCACCCATTGCCGCCGCCGGTGCGAGCGTGATTCGCGCGCACGACGCAACGGACAATCAGGACTATTTGTATACGCTGCTCGTACCGTCCGACGCCAACCTCCTGTTTCCTTGCTTCGATCAGCCTGATCTCAAAGCCCGCGTCACCTTGACGCTCGTAACGCCGCCAACGTGGCGTGCCCTGGCCAACGGCGTCGCGGTTGGGCACGACAGCTCGGCCACCTCGACCACGCATCGCTTTGCGGAAACGGCGCCGCTGAGCACGTATTTGGTCGCCTTCGCCGCGGGACCGTGGACAGTCACCTCACAATCCGTCAAGATCACCGACGGCGCGGGCGCCATGAACGTCGCGATGTGGGTACGCGGTTCGCGCGCGCGCGAGGCGGAGACCGACTCGCTGATGGCGATGAACGCGCGCGCCTTGCGGTGGTTGGGGAACTGGTTCGACATCCCCTACCCGTTCGGCAAGCATGATTTTCTGCTCGCCCCGGCGTTCCCGTTTGGCGGTATGGAGCACCCGGGTGCCGTGTTCTATAACGAGGAGAGTTTCATCTATCGCGAGCGACCCACCGTGACGCAGTTGCTGGGTCGTCAGGCCACCATCTACCACGAGGTCGCGCATCAGTGGTTTGGTGATTACATGACCATGCGCTGGTTTGACGATCTGTGGCTCAAAGAGGGATTCGCCACCTACATGGCGGCGAAGATGCAGGCGTCGCTGGATCCGGCGTCGAATGCGTGGAAGACATTCTATCTGCGCAACAAGCCAGTTGCGTATGGCACCGACGCGACCGCCGGCACGACGCCGGTGTGGCAGCGGCTGGCCAATCTCGATCAAGCCAAGAGCAACTACGGACCGATCGTCTATAACAAGGCGCCGGGCATCCTGCGGCAACTCAATTTTCTCGTTGGCGATCGCGCGTTTCAGTCCGGTGTGCGGCGTTTTCTGCGCGCGCATCCGTACGGCAATGCCACCTGGCGCGACCTGCTGGCCGACATTGGCGTCGCATCAGGTAGAGACCTCACCGCATGGGGACGTGCGTGGATCTTGCGGCCTGGCATGCCGATCATCGAACAACATGTGACGATCCGCGATGGCCGCATCCAACAGCTGCGTCTCTCACAGCGTGCGGCGCAGCCAGCCATTTCAGGCACCGGCGCGTGGCCAGTAAAGATGCAACTGCTGCTGGCGTATGCCGACGGACACATGGAGCGGCTGCCGGTGGAGCTCACCTCCGCGTCGCTTGACGTCGTTGCGGCGCGCGGTCGCCCAGCGCCCGACTTTGTCTTCGCGAATGAGGGCGACCACGGCTACGCACTGGTCTTACCTGATGCGCGCAGCGTGCTCTGGTTAGAACAACACATCGGCCGTGTGCAGGACGACTTTCTCCGCGCCATGTTGTGGGGTGCGCTGTGGGATCTCGTGCGCGAGGCGCGTCTTGAGCCCAGTCGGTTCGTCGCCATCGCGTTGCGTGAGATCCCCAAAGAGCGAGATGAGCAATTGGTGGGATCGCTGGTGGGCCGGATGAGCACGGCGTTGTCGCGATACGCCTCCGACGCCACACGCGATTCGCTGCTCCCGCGCGCCGAAGCAATGCTGTTGGCGGGGGCCGCCGACACCGCGCGCGCGTACGGACCACGCAAGAGCTTCCTGGACGCATCGATTGCGCTTGCACGCGATAGCGCGTCGCTGACCCGACTCGATCGGTGGCTCGATCGCGATTCGATTTCCGGATTGGCGCTGCGTGCACCGACCCGCTGGGCCATCGTCACGCGACTCGTGGCTCGCGCGGCGCCATCCGCCGACGCGCGTTTGCGCGCCGAGTCGCGTCGCGATTCAACCAGTGAAGGGCGGAGACTGGCGTTCGTGGCGGGCGCGGCACGACCGGACGCGGGTGACAAGCGTGCCCTGTTCACGCAATGGTTTGCAGATCGCAACTTGAATGAGGAATGGGTGACGTCGAGCCTGCGCGCGTTCAACGATCCCGAGCATTCGGCGTTGACCCGTCGATTCCTGGAGCCGGCATTGGACACGCTCCCGTGGATTCAGCGCAACCGCCGGATCTTCTTTCTCGGCAGTTGGCTCGGCGCCGTGTCTGGCGGGCAGAACAGTGCGGACGCCCTTCAATCCGTCGACCGCTGGTTGGCCGAGCATCCAACCTTGCCGCTCGATCTCCGTCAGAAGGTGATGCAGTCGCGTGACGAGCTCGAGCGTACGGTTGCGATTCGTCGGCAATTCGAGAAGCGAGCTCTTCAGTAAGGACCCGCTAAGTCGGGTAATTCCTGATTGCCGTCTCGTCTAGTCCCTGAAAAAGTCGCACTATCGCGGAAAACACGCACTTTGGCGTTCAAATCCGGTGACGTGCCCTAGCAGTGACGTGTTAGTACCATAAGTTGGTACGTCACATGCCGGTACGAGCTGCCGGCGCTTGATCGCAGTGCATCCACTAGTAGTGCTCCGCACCCCTCCTTCGGAGAACACATGGGCAGGCTTTACAAACTCGTTGCCGCTGCCGCTCTTGTCGCCGTGCTTCCGCTGCAAGCGGACGCGCAAACCCGGGATATTTCGGGCAAGGTGACACAGATCGGAACCGGCCAGCCACTCGCTGACGTTACCGTCAGCATCGTCGGCCAGCAGGTCGGCGTACGCACCAATGAGCGCGGCGAATATCGCCTGCGCGTTCCGTCCAGCGAAGTGCTAGTGCTGGCGCGTCAACTCGGCTTCAAGCGGCAAACCAAGCGTGTTGGACCAGCCGAGAGCACGGCCGACTTCGTGCTCGAGCGCGACGTGCTGCAACTGGAAGGTGTGACAGTGACCGGTGTGGCCACGACGACGGATCGTCGAGTGGCAGCCACCGCGGTGGCCACGGTTAACACGGCTGAGTTGAACAGGGTTCCGGCCCGTTCTATTGAAAGCAACCTGGCCGGCAAGGTGGCCGGTGCGCGCATGTTCGAGAACAGCGGCGCGCCCGGTGGCGGTGCCCAGATCCAGATTCGCGGTGCGACGTCGGTGCTCGGCCAGGGCGATCCGCTGTATGTGGTCGACGGCATCATCGTGTCGAACGCCAATATTTCTTCGGGCGCCAGTTCGATCACCCGCGCCTCGGGTTCAACGGGTTCCAGTCAGGACCAGGTGGTGAACCGTCTGGCCGATCTCAATCCGAACGACATCGAGGACATCGAAGTCCTGAAGTCGGCGGCCGCGTCGGCCATTTATGGCTCGCGCGCGACGAACGGCGTCGTGGTGATCACGACCAAGCGCGGCAAGCAG
>JBEBIR010000294.1:0-5074 GCA_040080315.1 Gemmatimonas sp. | reverse complement strand
TTTTGGCACCGACTCGCCCGCGGCGACAGGCGTCCGGCCCTTCAAATGTGAAACGGCCGGCCCAACAGGGGCCGGCCGCCTCGGAAGTGGAGCTGGGGTGTCAGTAGTTCGTGAACAGAAGCACGTTCGGCGAGTTGCGCCCGGCCCCCGTGACCTTTCCAGCGGTCGCATTGGCCACCAACGCAGTCCGCACCGCGGACGGCGTTGCCGACACGTTGCCTTGCAGATACAACGCTGCCACGCCCGCCACGTGCGGCGTGGCCATCGACGTGCCGCTGATGGTGTTGGTTGCTGAATTGCTGGTATACCACGATGACGTAATCGATGAACCGGGCGCAAAGATGTCGAGACACGAACCGTAATTCGAGTACGATGCACGCGCGTCGGTTGAGGTCGTGGCGCCCACGGTAATGGCCGCCGGTGTCCGCGCCGGCGAGAAGTTGCAGGCATCGCGGTTCGAGTTTCCGGCGGCAATCGCATACGATACGCCATCCGCGATTGAGTTGCTGACCGCATTGTCGAGCGCCGTCGATTTTCCGCCACCGAGGCTCATGTTGGCAACGGCGGGTGCGCCTGCGCTGTGGTTTGTGGTGACCCAGTCGATCCCGGCAATGACGCCGGAGGTGGTACCGCTTCCCGAGCAGTCGAGGACGCGAACCGCGATCAGTGAGGCGCCCTTTGCCACGCCATAGGTCGTGCCGCCGACTGTACCGGCGACGTGTGTGCCGTGTCCATTGCAGTCATCAGCGGAACCCCCATCAACGGCGTCAAAGCCACTCGAGGCGCGACCCCCGAATTCGTTGTGTGCGAACCGAATGCCGGTATCGATGATATAGACCTTTACGCCAGCGCCGGTGTTTGTATATCCAAACGTCGTCGAAAGCGGGAGGTTGCGTTGATCCGTGCGATCAATTCCCCACGTCGCACCGGTCTGCGTCGCATCGATCGTGAAAACCTGATCCTGCTCCACGTACGCCACGCGCGGATCGCGCGCAATGCGGGTAACCTCGGCGTCGGTCAGTCTGGCGGAAAAGCCGCGCAGGGCGCGGTTGTACTCATGTCGCACGGTCGACACGCCGAGCCCACGCGCCGACTCCGCTGCCCGCGCCAGCCCCGGCGCCGACTTCAGCACCACGATGTACGAACCGGCTACGGCCGTGCCGGCGCCCTGCACCGACATCACCGGCGCTTGCGCCGCCTGTCGCGACTCGTCCATTGGCAGCGTGGGAATCGAGGTCGGATCGGCGCATGCGGCGACCGCGAACAGCACAACGACAGCAGCAACGACACGCTTCATCGTGACTCCTTCGGCTTTGCTTGGCCGATCGGTTGGGGGTCTTCGTCGCCGACACGGTACGGGAATCGGTCGGCGACGGCCTACGGTACTATTCACCGATCGACTTCTGCAAGTGTCCTGCGGCGCAGGCAGGGAGTGTGCACCTTGTTGCCGATCGATCGACCACACAGATTGACCCCTCATGACTGACGCCCGGACGGTCATCGTCATCGGACTCGATGGCCTTGAACCGCGCATCACCGAATCGATGATGGACGCCGGCCGCCTGCCGCATCTCGCGTCCTTGCGCGCACGGGGCGGCTTTGGTCGGGTCGCCACCACGACACCCGCGCAGACGCCGGTGGCCTGGTCGACCTTCGCCACCGGTGTCAATCCGGGCGCGCATGGCATCTTCGACTTCATCCGACGCGACCCCGCGACCTACCTGCCGGACCTCGCGCTCAATCGTTACGAGCAGAAAAGCAGTTTCCTCCCGCCCAAGGCGGTGAATCTCCGCCGCGGCGTTCCCCTGTGGGAAGTGCTTTCCAAGGCGGGGATTCCGTCAACAGTCATCCGCTGCCCGTGCACGTATCCGCCGGACTCGTTCAAAGGGCGCATGCTCTCGGGGATGGGCGTTCCCGATCTGCGGGGAGGGCTCGGCACCAGCACGTTCTACTCGACGGGAGACGGTGTCCACGCGGAAGAAAGCGAAGCCGTTGTCGCCATGACCATCAGCGGCACCTCCATCCGCTCGCACCTCATCGGCCCGCGCAATCCGAAGACGGGCACCGATCAGACGCTACCCATCGACATCCTGATTGACCGTGCCGCCGGCAAAGTGGTGATCCGTTCAGACGGTCAGCCAAAGTCGCTGGAGGTGCGCGTCGGCGAGTGGAGCGATTGGCTCCGTGTGAAGTTCAAACTGGGGTTGCTGCAGTCGGTGAGCGGTATGGTGCGCTTTCATCTTACGCGACTCGATCCCCAGGTCGAGCTCTACGCCTCACCGATGAACTTCGATCCGGAAACGCCCATGTTTCCGATCAGCCATCCGTGGGACTATGCGCAGGAGCTGCAGCGCGCCATCGGGACGTTCTATACGACCGGGATGGTGGAAGACCACGGGGGCCTGAACAATGGCCGCTTCGACGAGGCAGCGTATCTCGCGCAATGCGATCGGGTGCTGCAGGAGCGCGAGCGCATGCTTTCCTATGAGCTTGATCGACTCGACGGTGGATTTCTGTTCTGCCTGTTCGATACGCCGGATCGTTTGCAGCACATGATGTGGCGCTTTCGCGAACCGGGCCATCCGGCCAACCACGATGGACTCGACGCCAGCTACCGCACGGCGATTGAGGCGCACTACGAGCAATGCGACGCCGTCGTCGGCCGCGCTCTGGCGCGCGCCGATGACCGCACGCTCTTCATCGTGCTTTCAGATCACGGCTTCTCGAGCTTTCAGCGCGGCGTGCACCTGAACAGCTGGCTGCACAGCAACGGCTTCCTCACGCTCAAGCCCGGAGCCACACCGGGAGACGCCAGTGGGTTCCTGGGCAGCGTCGACTGGACCAAAACGAAGGCCTATGCGTTGGGTCTCGGCAGCATCTACCTCAATGTGGCCGGCCGCGAAGCCGAGGGTATTGTCTCGGTCAACGACACCGCTCGCGTGTCTCGCGAGATCGTGCAAGGGCTTGGTGGATTGCCCGACGCCGAACGAGGCCAGATCGCCGTCAGCCGCGTCGTGACACGCGACGACGTGTATGCCGGCGCGTATGCCGCGGAGTCACCCGATCTCGTGGTGCTGTTCAATGAGG
Organism: Gemmatimonas sp.; assembly: GCA_040080315.1. Classification (GTDB taxonomy): domain Bacteria; phylum Gemmatimonadota; class Gemmatimonadetes; order Gemmatimonadales; family Gemmatimonadaceae; genus Gemmatimonas. Next base: position 1,987 of record JBEBIR010000294.1, on the reverse strand, counting down.
GCTATCGCGTGTCGTGGGATACGGCGCTCGGTGGGGTGGCTCAGGGACATTTCGAGGACAACGTCAAGAAGTGGGGTGGCGATCACATCATTGACCCTCTGCACGTGCCGGGCGTCCTTTTCATGAATCGGTCGTTCCGCGCTGACGGCGCTCGACTGCTTGATCTGGCACCGAGCATTCTCCACGCGCTCGGTCCGGGCAAGGCCCCCTCGATGGAAGGAGAGTCGCTGCTGTGAAAATTCTCGTGATTGGTCTCGACTGCGCGGCGCCGGAACTGCGGTTCGGCGACGAGCGACTGACCAACATCCGGCGGCTGATGAGTATGGGTGCCTATGGGCGGCTGGAGAGCGTGGTGCCGCCCATCACGATTCCGGCGTGGATGTGCATGTCCACCAGCCAGGACCCTGGCTCGCTTGGCATCTACGGTTTTCGCAATCGCGGTGATCACTCGTACGACAAGTTGCAGATTGTGAACGCGCGATCGATTCGACAGATGGCGATTTGGGACTACCTCGCCCTCGAGGGCAAGAAGTCGGTGCTGATCGGCGTACCGCCCAGCTTTCCGCCGCGCAAAGTGAACGGGATTTGCGTCGGCTGCTTCCTGACGCCCGATTCTAACACCGACGTCTACACCCACCCGGCATCGGTGGCCGACGAGATTCGCGCGCTCGTTGGCGAGTTTCCGGTGGACGTGAAGGGATTTCGCACGGACCAGAAGGATTGGCTGCTGGAGCAGGTGTTCGACATGAGCCGCAAGCACTTCACGGTCATTCGGCATTACTTGAAAAATGCGGAGTGGGACTACTTCCACTTCGTGAATATCGGGTTGGATCGGGTGCACCACGGCTTCTGGAGCTACTGCGATCCCAACCATGTTGACTACGTGGCGGGTAACAAGTACGAGCAGGTGATCCGCGACTACTATCAGCACCTCGACGATGAGATCGGAACGGTGCTGGAGTTGATCGACGACGAGACCGTGGTGCTGGTCGTGTCGGATCATGGCGCCCAACCGCTTGATGGCGGTTTCTGCGTGAACGAATGGCTGGTGCGCGAAGGTCTCCTGGTGCTCAACGAGTATCCCAAGGAAATCACGCCGTTTGGTAAGCTGAACGTCGACTGGACGAAGACCAAAGTGTGGAGTGAAGGCGGCTACTACGCGCGGGTATTCCTCAATATTGAAGGCCGGGAACCCACGGGCGCGATTCCGAAGGCCGATGTCCTCCGTTTTCGCGACGAACTCAAGGCCAAGCTCGAGGCCACGACGGATGAACACGGCAAATTGCTTGGCACACTCGTATTCAAGCCCGAGGAGATCTATCGGGAGGTTCGCAACGTCGCGCCCGATCTGATTGCCCATTTCGGTGCCCTGTCATGGCGATCGATTGGTGGCGTTGGCTATGATACGATTCACGTGCACGAGAACGACACCGGTCCGGATGATTGCAACCATGCCCAGTTCGGGGCCTTTATTCTGGCCGGCGCTGGCAATCCACTGTCAGGCGAGGTGTCCGGGGCGCGGCTGCTCGACATTGCCCCGACCCTGATGGAGCTTGGCGGGTACGAGATTCCGGACACGTTTCAGGGACGGTCACTGGTGTCTGGGAAGGTGGCAGATACCAGCCATCAGGAGCTGGCGCCCGATCGTCAGGAGATCATTCGGCAGCGGTTGGCGGGTCTGGGTTACATCTCGTGATCGGCACCCGTCAAATAGTTGTCCGATCTGGCACTGACTGGAATTCCGTCGGTGTTCCCCGCCTGCGCACACCGTAACCGACTCCGAGACGCTCTCATGCCCGACCTCCCACTGCTCCCGCTCGCGATGTATCTCGGCCCCGAGGTCATGATGCCGGTGGCCTCACTGATCGCGGCGCTGGTCGGCTATCTGCTGATGTTCTGGCGGAGTACCGTGGCCTTTGCCAAGCGCGCCGGCGCGGCCGTCGGCCGACTCTTCAGCAAGCGATAACGTACGGCGCGCTTGTCGCGG
>JBEBIR010000293.1:0-5102 GCA_040080315.1 Gemmatimonas sp. | reverse complement strand
TGGCGATACGATGGTGCCGCTCATCTCGTACACCACTGTCAGCGGCATTCCGGTCACGCAACTCATGCCGCGCGCGCAGCTCGACGCGATCGTGCAGCGCGCGCGCGACGGCGGCGCCGAGATCGTGAAGCACCTCAAGACCGGATCGGCGTACTACGCGCCGTCGGCCGGCGCGGTGCAGATGGTGGATGCCATCGTCAACGATCGCAAGCGGATTTTGCCATGCGCCGCGTGGCTCGAGGGCGAATACGGGATGTCGGGATTGTTCCTCGGCGTTCCCTGCAAACTGGGTCGTGGCGGTCTTGAGAAGATCCTTGAGATCGAGCTCACGGCGGACGAACGTGCGGCGCTCGCGAAGTCGGCTGACGCGGTGCGTGAACCGATGTCGGTTCTTTCTCTCTGAATATTTCGGCATCGGCGCGCATGTACGAGTGCGCGCCGGTCCTGTCTTCGACCTCATCCATGTACGGACTCTCGCGATTCTGGCAGAGCACGATCGGCAAGAAGATCGTGATGGCGGTTACCGGGATCTTCGGGATCCTGTTTGTCATCGGCCACATGTCTGGCAATCTGCTGATGTTCAAAGGGCAGGATGCCATGCATCACTATGCGCTCCTGCTGCGCACCAGCATGCCGGTCCTCTACGCTATTCGTGCCGCGCTGCTGGCGGCGGTGCTGTTGCACGTGGTGTCGGCCTATCAACTGACCATGCGCGCACGTGCCGCGCGCCCGCAGGACTACGCGATGCGCCGTCCGCAGGTCACTACGTTGTCGGCCGCGACCATTCGATGGGGCGGAGTGCTGCTGCTCGTCTTCATCGTCTTTCACCTGTTGCAGCTGACGCTGGGTGTTGTGCACCCGCGGTTTACGCACCTCGACCCCTATAACAACGTCGTGGTGGGTTTGTCGAATCCCTTCATCGCCCTGTTCTACGTGCTCGCGATGTCGGCGCTGGCGCTTCATCTCTATCACGGCATTTGGGCGGTGGTGCGCACCCTCGGTGTTGCGCGTCCGGCGGTGCAGCCGCTCAAGCGCACCGTGGCGGTGGTGTTGGCCGTGGTCGTAGCTGGCGGCTTCATGATCATTCCGATCGCCACGCTGGCTGGTGCCTTCGTGGAGGCCCCGCCGCTGGTTGACGCGTCCGCACCTTCGGCCGCGACCCTGCCCGCCTCGGAGGACCACTAGGATGGCCGATCTCAAGGCAAAGGTCCCGAACGGGCCGCTGGAACAGAAGTGGGACGAGCATCGCTTCTCGATGAAGCTGGTCAATCCCGCCAACAAGCGCCGACACTCGGTCATCGTCGTGGGCGCCGGATTGGCGGGTGCGTCGGCGGCAGCGACCATGGCAGAGTTGGGATACAAAGTGTCATGCTTCGTATTCCACGATTCACCGCGACGCGCGCATTCGATCGCCGCCCAGGGCGGCATCAATGCCGCCAAGAACTATCAGAATGACGGCGACAGTGTGCGTCGCTTGTTCTACGACACCATCAAGGGCGGTGATTTCCGCGCCCGCGAGGCGAACGTGTATCGTCTCGCCCAGGTGTCGGTGAACATCATCGACCAATGTGTGGCGCAGGGCGTGCCCTTCGCGCGGGAGTACGGTGGGCTGCTGGCGAATCGTTCCTTTGGCGGCGCGCAAGTGTCGCGCACGTTCTATGCGCGCGGTCAGACCGGACAACAACTGTTGTTGGGTGCGTATCAGGCGCTCGAACGGCAGGTGGGACTGGGCAGCGTGGCGATGCACACGTTTGAGGAAATGCTTGACGTAGTGGTGATCGATGGGCACGCCCGCGGGATCGTGTCACGCAACCTGCTCACGGGTCAGGTCAGGTCGCACGCGGCAGACGCCGTGGTGCTCGCCACGGGTGGATACGGGAACGTGTACTATCTGAGCACCAACGCACTGTACTCCAACGCCACGGCGATCTGGCGCGCGTATAAGAAGGGTGCCGCGTTTGCGAATCCCTGCTACACGCAAATTCATCCGACGTGCATTCCGGTCAGCGGTGAGCATCAGTCCAAGCTGACGCTGATGTCCGAGTCGCTGCGCAATGACGGGCGGGTGTGGGTGCCGAAGCAACAGGGAGATCATCGCGCTCCTTCGCAGATTGCAGATGCGGAGCGCGACTATTTTCTCGAGCGGAAGTATCCGAGTTTTGGCAATCTGGCCCCCCGCGACATCGCTTCGCGGGCCGCAAAAGAAGCGTGTGATGATGGTCGTGGCGTGGGTCCAGGCGGCTTGGGTGTCTATCTCGATTTTGCCGATGCGATCAAACGACTGGGCAAGGACACGATTGCCGAACGCTACGGGAACCTGTTCGATATGTATCAGCGCATCACGGACGAGAATCCGTATGAGGTACCGATGCGCATCTACCCGGCCGTCCACTACACCATGGGTGGGCTGTGGGTGGACTACAACCTGATGAGCACGATTCCCGGTTTGCATGTTGCCGGGGAGGCGAACTTTTCGGATCACGGTGCCAACCGACTTGGGGCGTCGGCGCTCATGCAGGGCCTCGCCGACGGCTACTTCGTGCTGCCGTACACCATTGGCGACTACATCGCGGGAACACATCTCGCACCGGTGGACACGACGCACAGCGCATTTGCCGCGGCGGAGGCGGCGGTGCGGCAGCAGCAGGAGCGGTTCCTCAGCATACGCGGTGCGCGCACGGTCGACTCGTTTCACAAGGCGCTTGGCAAGATCATGTGGGACCATTGCGGCATGGCGCGCACGCACGAAGGGCTCACCAAGGCGCTGGAGCTGATTCCGGCGCTACGCGAGGAGTTCTGGCAGAACCTCAACGTGCCGGGCAGCGGCGATTCGCTGAATCAGTCACTGGAGAAGGCGGGACGCGTCGCCGATTTTCTGGAGCTTGGCGAGTTGATGTGCCGGGACGCGCTGCATCGCGAGGAGTCGTGCGGTGGTCACTTCCGCGTGGAGTATCAGGAAGCCGGTGAGGCCAAACGCAACGACGAGCACTTCGCGTATGTCGGCGCGTGGGAGTACGCGGGTGCGGGGAACACGCCGATTCTCAACAAGGAACCGCTCGTGTACGAGAACGTGCATTTCTCCACGCGGAGCTACAAGTAATGAAGCTGACACTCAACGTCTGGCGTCAGGCGGCATCGACGGCGCCCGGTAAGCTCGAGCGGTACACGCTTGACCATGTCAGCGGCGACATGTCGTTCCTCGAAATGTTCGACATGCTCAACGAGCAGCTGACGCACGAGGGCAGGGAACCGGTGGCGTTCGCGCATGATTGCCGCGAGGGCATCTGCGGGTCCTGCGCCATGATGATCAATGGACAGGCGCACGGTCCCTGGAAGGGCACCGCCACGTGTCAGCTGCACATGCGCGCCTTCAAGGATGGCGACATCATCACGATCGAACCGTGGCGCGCGTCGTCGTTTCCCATCGTCAAGGATCTGGTGGTCAATCGCGGGTCGCTGGACCGGATCATCCAGGCCGGTGGATTCATATCGGTGAACACGGGCGGCGCCCGGGATGCGAATGAGATCCTGATCGGCAAGGACGTGCTGGAGGAGTCGATGGATGCTGCGGCGTGCATCGGATGCGGCGCGTGCGTTGCGGCGTGCCCCAATGCCTCGGCCTCGCTGTTTACCGGCGCGAAGATTTCCCATCTCGGCGCTCTGCCGCAGGGCCAGCCCGAGCGTGATCGGCGGGCCCTGTCGATGGTGGAGCAGATGGATCTTGAAGGCTTCGGGCATTGCACGCTGGTGGGAGAGTGTCAGGACGCGTGTCCGAAGGAGATCAGCATCGATGTGATCAAGCAGATGAATCGCGACTATCTGCTCGCGAGCGTCACGCGACGCGAACCGCGACCCGCCGGGGCGAGTTGAGCGCAACCGCACGCGAGCAGCGATGCTGATGCGACGGGTGCACGTGATCGCCATGGGCGCTGTGGCGATCACCCTGTGGTGCGTGCAAGCCGCCTCCGCCGCACAGGGACTGGTGAATGGCCAGGCGCCGGGCGGCAACGCGGTGCGTGGCGCGGCGTTGATGAACGCCTTCCGCGATTCGCTGCCCCGACACAGCGGCAATCGATTGCGCTGCACGAGTTGCCATCTCGACAATGGCACACGTCCCAATGCGATGCCGTGGCTCGGCACCGCGGCGCGCTATCCACGCTATCGGGGTCGTCGCGGCGGCGAGGAATCACTCGCGCAGCGCGTCAACGATTGCATCACGCGGAGCCTGGCCGGTCGTGCGCTCCCCGAGACGAGTCGGGACATGCGCGACATGCTGGCGTATTTGGAGACACTCAGTGACGCAACGCGACCGAAGGGTCCGGACACGGTCAAGCTGGTCGGTTCGGCGCGCGTCGGTCGGCCGGTGTACGCAAAAGAATGCGCGCGCTGTCACGGAGCCGCCGGTGCCGGCCTGCTCGCACCAGCCGTGTGGGGTCGTCATAGTTATTCGATCGGTGCTGGACTCGCTCGCCAGACCGTGCTCGCCACGTTCGTCAGTCTCAATATGCCGCACGACCGTGCCGGGACACTCACGGCGCAACAGGCGGCCGATGTCGCGGCGTTCGTATTGTCGCAGCCTCGTCAGGATCATCCCGGAAAGGAAAGGGACTGGCCGAAAGGCGATCCTCCCGCAGACGTGGCCTATGTGACGGTGGCCGCAAAGGCCGCAGGAAAGCCGCTCCCCGCACATCGTCCGTTGCTCCCTCGACGCGTCACACCGAATCTTCCCGCACCAGTCAATCCATGACGACACCCGCACGGCGTACTTTCCTCGCGCGGCTCGCGGCCGCCGCGACCGTGTTTGGTATCGGCGCGACGCCCTCCGGCGCGAACGCCGAGCCAATCACCGAGGACTCACGCGTGGACGATCCGTGGACACGTCGGTTGTCCGGAACGCAACGCGTGATATTTCACTCGCACGAGCCCACCAACGGATTGGCGCTGACGTGGGCGCGCACCTTTCTCGATACCCAGAAGGCCAGCTACGCTCGCGTCGACGCGGATTGCGGTGTCGTGGTGGCGCTCAATGGCAAGTCGGTGGGACTGGTGTTCAACGACGTCCTGTGGTCCAAATATCCGATCGGCACAACCCTCGGAATGAC
>JBEBIR010000292.1:0-5132 GCA_040080315.1 Gemmatimonas sp. | reverse complement strand
GCCATCGCCGACCACGACGCTGCGGCGCAGGAGCGCGCGCGTCTGCGCGCGCCACACGCGCGTCTGCTCTCGGCTGATGCGCTGATAGAGCACGGGGATGTCGACGCCGTACTCATCGCGACACCAACCGACACGCATGCCGACATCGCGGCGCGAGTGGCGACGGCTGGGAAGCACATGTATCTCGAGAAACCCATTGCCGCATCAGCGCAACAGGCCGAGGTGATGCGGCAGTCCGTGCAGCGCAGCGGCGTGCATGCCGTGGTGGGCTTCAACCGGCGCCATCATCCCATTTACCGTCGGGCGAAAGCCGCGATACGCGACCGCATGATTGGTCGCGTGTACGCGGTTCACTCGGTCTTTGCCGAACCCGCCCCCGCCACCAGTATGCCGCTGTGGAAGCGCGCGCGCGCCACAGGCGGCGGCGTGCTGCTCGACCTCGCCTCACATCACGTGGACTCCGTGCGCTGGCTGCTGGATCAGGACGTGGCAACCGTCAGCGCCCAAGTGGAATCGCGCGCCTCCGAACACGACATCGCCTCAATCACCCTGTCGTTGCGCGATGGTACGTTGGTGCAGGGTCACTATTCGTTTCGGTCCGCTCTTGCCGACACGATCGAACTGCATGGTGAGCTGGGCGTGCTGCGTCTCGACCGACATCGGCAAACGGTCACGCTCACCGCGCCTCGCCGACTCGGATACGGCACGCGAACCACGATTCTGTCGCCGTTCGATATGACATGGCAAGATCGACTTCGCCAAGTGGTGCGCCCGTCTCAGGATCCGTCGTACGCAGCCGCGTGGCGCGCGTTTGTCGACCTGATGGAAGGTCGTCCGTCTGCCGTGGCGACGATCGACGACGGCATGGCGTCGCTGGCCGTCGTACTCGCGGCCGAATCGGCCGTACTCGCGGGCGTTTCCGTTCGTCTCGCGCACGTCTGATACGCAACAGCGATGCGCGTCGCGTTGGTTTCCGATTGGATGTCGAGTATCGGCGGTGCAGAAGCGTACTTCCACACCCTGCGCCTCGGGCTCCGCGCGGCTGGTCACGATGCGGCACTCTTCGCCTGCGGACCAACGCCCGATCCAGCGGCCGAGTACTCGGTGGTTGACCGCGACAACCGGCTATCGCAGTCCTTCACGCAAATCGTCAACCCGTTCGCCGCGCGTGGTCTGCGCGCGATGGTGCGCGATTTTCGCCCCGACGTTGTACTGACGGGTCATTTCGCGTACCACATCTCTCCGCTCGCGCTTGACGTGCTCGGCGATGTTCCGTTCGTCGTGTATCTCATGGACTACAAGACCATCTGCCCGATTGGGTCGAAACTGCTCCCTGACCTGTCGGTGTGTCGCGAAGACCGTGGAGTCATTTGCCTGCAGAAAGGGTGTGTGTCATTGCCGCATTGGCTTCGCGATCGTCCGCGATATGCACTCATGGGGCGCGCACTGCAGCGGGCGTCTGCCCTGCTGACGCCTGGCCTGTCCATGCATCGACAACTGGCCGCCGCCGGAATTCACACGACAGTGCTCCGGCAGCCGGTGCCGATGCCGTCGGCGGAATACCAGCGCCGTCCCGCTCCAGTCCCGCGCTTTTTATTCGTGGGTCGCCTCAGCCGCGAGAAAGGCGTCCCGCAGCTCATTGCCACGTTCGCAAACGTGAAGCGCCTTCACCCCAATGCCGAACTGCGCATCGCGGGAGACGGACCACTCCGGTCAGAAATCGAGCGTGCTGTGGCCGCCGCGAGTTCTGGTGTCGCGCTGCTTGGAGCGCTGACTCCTGCGCAGATCGAAGCGGAACTCGCCAGCGCCTGGGCCCTGGTGGCTCCGTCGTTGTGGGAAGAACCTTTTGGACTGGTGGCACTCGAAGCGATCGTGCGAGGTGTGCCAGTCGTCGCCAGCAATGCCGGGGGATTTTCCGAGAATGTCGTACACGGCGTCACTGGACTGCTCGTTGAAATGTCCGATGCCGAGGCACTGACAGCGTCGCTGACGCAGATCGCGTCCGGAGCAGCATTCCCTGGCGGTCACCTCAAGGATTCTCTTGTCCGTGAAGCGCGAGAATCGAGTTGTCCGGACACGCATGTTCGACACCTCATGGAGATTCTCAAACGTGCCCGCACGGCGACTCGCCGCGAGTTACACTGACACGGCGGCCCGCACTCTCCGACTGCGGTGGACGTGTTTCGTCCGAGGCATCTCAAGCGCCACGCGATCCAATGCCTGCGACAAGTCTGCCCAGATGTCGTCGACATGCTCCAAGCCGACGCTCAGCCTCAGCAACTGACTACTGATGCCGAGTTGCTCGCGCACCGCGACATCCACGATGCGATGCGTCAAGCTCGCCGGATGTTGAATGAGCGTGTCGGTGCTGCCGAGCGAGACAGCGGGTGTGATAAGGGTCAGCGCCGCCATGAGGCGCGCCGGGGCGCTCGCGTCGTCGGAGTACAGCTCAAAGGCCATCGTGCTGCCGGGCCCCTTGAGCTCCCTTCCCAGCACACCCGATGGATCGCATCCGGGAAGCCCCGGATAGTGCACTCGCGCTACGGCCGCATGCGCCTGCAGTAGCTCGGCCAGTCGTTGGGCATTCACTTGTGCCGCTCGCACCCGCAACGGCAAGGTCTGCAAGCCTCGATGCAATAGGAATGCGGCCATGGGATGCAGCACGCTACCCGTCAGCAGTCGCACCTGACGCAGGGCCGCTAGCCATGACACGTCATTCGTGCTCACTACACCCGCAAGAACGTCGCCGTGACCCGCGAGTGCCTTGGTGGCACTGTGCAGCACCAGCGTCGCGCCGTGGTCCAATGGACGCAGCAGCACCGGTGTCGCAAACGTCGCGTCCACCAGCACTGGCACCGCGCCTGCCTGACGCACCACGTCGCCAATGTCCACCAGGTCGAGTGTGGGATTGGCCGGCGTCTCGATCACCACCAGTGCCGTATCGGGTCGGAGCGCCGCGCGCACGTCGTGTGGCGTGGCAAACGTCACCTTTACACCCAGCATGCCGCAGGCGAGCAGATGATCGGCGCTCCCGTACAGCGGACGCACGGCCACCACATGTCCGCCGCGCTGACGCGCCACCAATAGCGCCGCCGTGTACGCGGCCATGCCCGAGGAGAATGCAACCGTTCCCGTCGCGCCTTCCAGCGTGGCAATCGCATGCTCAGCGCGCGCCACGGTCGGATTGTGCAGCCGACTGTAGACGGCAGAACCGGTCGGTTCACCACCAGCGACCATCGCATCGAGCGACGCCATGTCGGCGGCGAGATCGTTCACGGGATAGGTGCTGGACAGGTCGATCGGCGGCGCGTGAACACCCAAGGCGCGAAAGTCATCGCGGCCACCATGCACAGCGACGGTTTCGGCATGCGCGGAGTTGTGATTCTTTCTCATGTAGGTAATTTCACAGGATATTCTACAGGAGACGCCAATTCCGAAGACTATTCGGCGCGAACCCGGAGGAACAGCTCTCGACCAAATCGACTTCGATCTGGTCCGCCTGCTGCAGCAGAATGCTCGGCTTTCGAACAAGGAGCTGGCGGCGCGCGTTGGGCTGGCCGAATCCAGTACCCTCACGCGCGTGCGGCGACTCGAGTCGCGCGGCGTACTGCGCGGCTACCACGCCGAGGTCGCGCCAGCGGCATTGGGCATTGGGCTGCAGGCGCTGATTGCGGTGCGACTCACGCGACATGCGCGCGAAATCGTGGAGCGTTTTCGGCAGCATTGTCGCACGCTGCCGGCCGTGCTCGCTGCCTACAACATCGGCGGCACCGATGACTTCCTGGTGCACGTTGGCGTGTCCGATTCCGAGGCGCTGCGCGAATTGATCCTCACGTCGATCAGTACGCGTCCCGAAGTCGCGCACATCGAAACGCACCTTGTGTTCGATGTGGTGAGAGGCCCGGCGTCCGTCGGGTAGTCGCGCAGCCGATCAGCGCACGACGAGCTTGGCGTGCCACGTCTCGCGCATCGGCCGCTCGAACCGCGCGCGCCACGCGCCTGCGGTATCAATCGTCGTGTCGAACACGGGCGTGTTGTCGCCCACGACCTCATCACGCGCCAACCGTTTGAATTCATGTCGCTCAGCGCTGCGCACGTGCTGCTGCGCATCTCGCCAGAACACGGTGCCACCGTCCACCATCGATGTGCCGATCTGCCGCTCCATGTCCTTCAGCACTCGAAACAGCCCATCAATCGAACACCCCGACGCACCCGTCGCCGCTTCGTCTACCGCAATCGCCAAGAAGTGTTCGTCGCGCCAGTCGCGCGCGCATACCAGCGGCGCGCCGTGCGCCGCCCATTGCGCGAGATGTTGGTCAACCGCATCCAGCAGCGCTCCAGCTGCGGCGCCCGTGACGGGCGCCGCGGCTCCGAACACCCACAAGCGCGCCGAGTCCGGCATCGCGTCAAAGGCAATCTGCGGCATGGTGTGTCCCGTTCGTGAGTTCCTTACTCTGGCTTGACGGTGCCCGGAAGTTGCAGCATCGGCATCGCCCCGCCAGTGACTTGTGGCATCTGTCCGTTCCATCGTTTTGCCATCTCGTACTGCACCAGCGTCTGCGTGATACTGCGCGACAGCAGATCATTCGCTTTGGCCTGCGCCTCGGCTTCCGCCAGAATCGCCTTGGCACGCCCCATCGCCTTGATGCTATCGCCCTGCGCCTGGAATGTGTTCTTCTGCAGTTCGTTCTGCGCCGTCAACGACTGCTGCTGCATCACGTTTTTCAGCGAGATCGCGTCCATGACGGCCTTCGGTGCGCGAAACTCATTTAACGTAAACTGACGCACGATGATGCCGTATGGGTCGAGCTTCTTCTGTAACAGTGTTTGTGTGCGCGTCACGACTTCGGCCTTCTTGGGTCCGAGGATAGCGGCGATCTCCTCGTTGCCCACGACTTCCTGCAACGACTGCCGTATGGCTTGCTTGATGAAGCCGTGCGAAATGGTCTGGACATCGGTCCGGAATGTGGAGTACAAAGCGGGCACGCGGGCGCCGTCGACCAGAAACTCGCCCTCGCCCATCAGCGCCAGCGTCATGTGCGACAGCGGCGCCAGGTCGCCCGAAGCGCCCACCGAACCCTGCGCCGGCACACAGGGCAGCAGGCCGGCGTTGTGCACTGCCAGCAGCGTAT
>JBEBIR010000013.1:0-21357 GCA_040080315.1 Gemmatimonas sp. | reverse complement strand
CTCGTACACGGTGCGCGCCAATCGCTCGAGCGCTGTGGCGACGTCCGCCCCAAGCGACTCAACGACGCGGGCGATCGGAATGTTCTCGTCGTGACCCGTTTCAGCCTTGGTCGCCGGACTGAAGATCGGCGGATCAAGGCGGTCACTCTCCAGCAGCCCAGCGGCGAGCGACTCACCGGCCAGCGTTCCGTGCTGGCGATACTCCTTCCACGCCGAGCCGGTGATGTAGCCGCGAATGACGCATTCGATCGGAACGACTTCGGCCGCGACACAGAGCATCGCGCGCCCAGCCAGTTCGTCGCGATGCGCGGCTAACGCCGGGATCTCGCGGATGATCGCGTCGGTGTCCGCCGTCAGCAGATGATGCGCCACCTGGGCCTGCAATTGGGCCAGCCACCACGCGGTCAGTTGCGTGAGTACGGCCCCCTTGTAGGGAATCGCCTCGCGCATCACCACGTCGAACGCGCTGATCCGGTCAGTGGTCACCAGCAGCAAACGCTCGGCATCCACCGCGTAGACGTCACGCACTTTGCCACGACGCACCAGCGGCAGCGGCAACTGGGTCTCGGAAACGGCGTGGCTCATACTCGCACCTCATCCACAATGGCGGCGGACCGATCGCGCGCGAGCCACGCGGCGACCTCCTCATCACAGAATTCGATGACCTGCTCCGGCGCGCGCCCAACAAATCGTTGGGGGTCGGCCGCTGCACGCAAATCCTCGAGCGGGATGCCGAACGCCGGATCGTCGGCGAGCCGCTCCAGCAGGTCGTTGTGCGACGCACCGTCTTTGACGGCGCGCGCCGCGGCGATACTGTGGCCGCGAATGATCTCGTGGGCGTCCTGACGATCACCGCCGGCGCGCACGAATCGCACCATCAGTTCTTCGGTCGCCATGAAGGGCAACTCGTCATCGACGCGCCGCCGAATGCGCGCCGGGTGCACCTCGAGTCCCTGCACGATGTTCTGCATCAGGACCAGCACCGCGTCGGTCGCCAGGAACGCCTCAGGAATGGCGAGTCGGCGATTGGCCGAGTCATCAAGCGTGCGTTCGAAGTACTGCACCGCGTGCGTCTGATTGGCATTGGGCTCGAGCGACAGGACGAATCGCGCCAACGATGCAATGCGCTCGGAGCGCATCGGATTGCGTTTGTACGCCATCGCCGATGAGCCGATCTGCTGCGACTCGAAGGGCTCTTCGATTTCTCCGAAGGCCTGCAGCAGGCGAATGTCACCGGAGAACTTCGACGCGGTGGCGGCGATGCCGGCGACCACATCCAGCACCTGTGCGTCGACCTTGCGTGTGTACGTCTGTCCGGATACCGGGATCGATGTCGCGAATCCCATCGCGGCGGTCACGCGGCGATCGAGTTCCCGAACGCGCGCGTGATCACCCTCAAAGAGCGTGAGAAAACTCGCCTGCGTTCCCGTGGTGCCCTTGACGCCGCGGAAGGGCAACCGGGCAACGCGTGTTTCAAGATCCTCCAGATCCAGCAGGATGTCCTGCATCCACAGCGTGGCGCGCTTGCCGACCGTGGTCAGCTGCGCGGGCTGCAAATGGGTATAGCCCAGCGCGGGCACATCTTTCCAGGTGCGGGCAAACGCGTCCAGCGCCGCCAGCGTCCCCAGCAATTTCTCACGCAACACCGACAAGGCGCGGCGCATGAGAATCAACTCGGCGTTATCCGTGACATAGCAGCTGGTGGCGCCAAGATGAATGAATTTGCGCGCCTCGGGCGCGACATCGCCGAATGCATGCACATGCGCCATGACATCGTGCCGAAATCGGCGCTCATACACGGCGACGGCAGCGAAATCGATATCGTCCAGATGGCCGCGCATGGCGTCAAGCGCCCCATCCGGGATGTCGATGCCCAGCGACTGCTGAGATTCCGCCAGGGCCAGCCAGAGGCGGCGCCAGAGTCCATAGCGCGTGGACGGACCCCACAGCGTAAGCATGGCCCGCGACGCATACCGTTCGGCGAGCGGGGAACTGTATGTCGAGTGATCGATGTCGGTCACGAGAGTGTCGAAGGCATGACGATGTGGCCGGATCAGCGGAGCGAGAACGACGTTTGCATCAATTGGCGGCCGCGTTCAAACACCAGTACCACGGGACCTCGACTGCCATCGCGCTCGATCGCAGCCGACGCCGCCTCAGCGCCCGCAATACGCGTGCGCCCCACCTGAACAATGACATCACCGGCCTGGAGGCCGATAACGTCGCTGATTCGCTCGGACACCTTGTACACAAGCGCGCCGGCATTCACCGCGATCCCGCGCTCCTGGCGGATCACGTCCGTCAGTGAAACCAACTGGAGATCCGTGAGCACGGTGACCTTGGGTGCACTCACCTCAGGCGGTTCCGCCACCTTCACGGTGATGTTGATGTCGCGCCCACCGCGACGCACCACCATCGGAATGACCTCGCCGACGCGGACGTCCAGCAGACGCGCCTCCCAGTCAAATGGGTTGCGCACGGCTCGCGTTCCCGCGCGAACAATCTGATCGCCAATGCGAATGCCGGCCCGTTCCGCCGGAGAACCTGGCACGACACGCCCCACGATCGCCCCGGCGGACGCCGCCTCGCGTGCGCTCTGCGCTTGCGACGCCTGCAATCGAAGCCCGACCCACGGATGACGCACCGATCCGTGCTCCAGGAGATCTTCAACGATGCGCTTCGTGCGGTCGATGGGGATCGCGAACCCCAACCCAATCGAACCGCCGCTGGGCGAGTAGATCGAACTGTTCACGCCGACCACTTCCCCCATCGCATTCACCAACGGGCCGCCGGAGTTTCCGGGATTGATCGCGGCATCCGTCTGAATCATGTCGACATACACACCACCACCATCACCACGTCCGGCCAAGTTGCGACCGACCGCGCTGATCACGCCGACTGAGACACTGGGTTCGCTGTTGCCCAGCACAAAGCCGAACGGATTCCCGATGGCAATCGACCATTCACCTACCAGCAGATCGGAGGACGTTCCCATCGGCGCGACCGGCAACCCGGTCGCCGAAATCTTCACGACGGCGAGGTCGTTGGCGTCATCGACACCAATGACCTTGGCCTCAAACGTCGTGCCATCGCGCATCGCCACACTCACCTTGCTGGCACCGCCGATGACATGGGCGTTCGTCACAATGACGCCGTCCGCGCGCATGATGAATCCGGATCCTATGCCCGCGCTGCGGCGCTCTCCGGACCGCTCTCCGTTAAAGAACTCGAAGAAGTCGGCCGGCACGCGCTCGACGGTTTCCGTCTGCACCGTCACCACGGATGGCGCCACGCGCTCAACGGCGACGGTGATCGCTGTCCGTCGCGAGGCCGAAATCGACTGCGCCGGCAGCGCGGCTGGTGATGCCGACGGCGGAGGGAGGGTGCGCGCTTGCGCCGCGGAACTGTCCGGCGCGGCGCCCTGACAACTCGCGACCAGCATCGCGAAACCGACACGGGACGTGAAACGCGACACGGTGGTCAGTACGTCAAGACGAGGAAACACGGAGCCGTTCGCCTTGCGTTGGACGGCGCGCGCCATCGGGCAGCGATTGATCGGTGTAGGGATACGCGAGCAGCGCGCGCAACGTCGCCGAACCGATGACCGCCGCATCGGCTCCCGCCATCGCGCACGATACCAAGGCGTTGCCCGCCGCTGGGAACAGCGCCACCAGATTCGACTCGGCAACCATCTGGTCATACAACCGACGCGCATCGTGAATCACCCGAGCGCTGTCGGCGCCGGCCGCATCAAGTCGGTCGACATCGATGAACACAAACGCGGCACCCGTTCGCGCGGCCAACATGGCCTGCGCAGCCGATCCGACGTACGTGGCGGCCACACGAACGCCGCTTTGCGCCAAGCGATGCATCAACGGGATGTACGGCTCGGTGAATGGCATCTGCACCACGACCGTGTCCGCCGCGCGGCCCAGTCGCTCGGCTTCCGCTTCGGCGGCTTCGGCCGTGCCACTCGATAGCGTGACAAACACGGGCAGCGCCACGGCGCGCGCGAATTCACCCAGCCAGGACAACGCCTCATCGGCCGAAGCTGCGTCGCGCAGAGCGGCGTCGGGAAGCACCACGCCGTCGATCAACGCGCGTTCCGCCGCCCATCGAACGTCATCGAGCGCGTCGGTCGCCAGATAGAGCTTCACAGAGTGTCGAGGTAGAGCGTGGGAGGATACACCACTTCGTGGAGCGACAGTCCGTGCGCCGGGGCCGGTGCCGAGGTCTCCGCATTGTGTGCGACCGTCAGCAACCGCGCGATGCTTCCGCGCGGTCGGCGTCCTTGAGCAACTTCGACCATCGTCCCGACGAGGAATCGAACCATGTGGTGAAGAAATCGGTTTGCCGAAATTTCGAAAACCCAGCCGCCGTCGCGTTCCAGCCAAGTCGCGTGTTGGATCACGCACCGGTGGTGGTCGTCGATTGGCGCCGTGTGTGCAACGGCAAACGCGCGAAACTGGTGTTCCCCCAACAAGGCCGCCGCCTCAGCGGCCAATGCGTCCCTGTCCAACGGCTTCACCGGCGCCCATTCGTACGGGCGACGAAACGGAGAACGCGCTCCAGCGTCCGTTCCAACAAGATAACGGTATCGCCGCGCGATTGCGCTCCGGCGCGGATGAAAATCGGAGGCCATCCGGTGGGCGGACTTGACCCACACGTCCCGGGGGAGCAGCGCATTCATTGCGCGCTGCAGCGCAGGTGGCGTCCAGCGGCCAGGGACTCGGACACCCACACCTTGCCCGTGCGCATGCACTCCGGCATCGGTCCGACCAGCCCCGATGGCCGCCGTCGGCGCGGCGCAGAGCCGCGTCAGGACGCGCTCCATCTCGCCCTGAACCGTGCGCACCTCGACCTGACGCTGCCAGCCGGCAAAATGCCCGCCATCGTACTGTGTCACGAGCAGAATCGCGTGTGGCTCCATGTCCTTCGCAAGGTATGTCCCGTGCTGCAGTGCTTCAACTGTGCGTGCGCGCACCAGCCGGGAATCATCGCGGACGTCGAAGTTCGACCGCTTCGCAGAGGTTCCCCCATTGCGCGGCTGCGGCCGAGGCTGTTGTGTCCTTGCGTCCATGCCTCCCCGCTCACTCGCCTCGCTCGCGCACGCGCTTGGTACCATCGCCGATCTCGATGGTGCGATGATCGCCCTCGGCGAATGCCTCGCCGAACTTGACCGGGGCGCCACGGTGGCGCTGGTCCACTACGATGCGCGTCGGGATATGCTGCGCGAGCGATTGACGCCCGTTGGCGCTCAAGTCGCCAAGTCGTCCCTCGAGACGACATATGATCACCTACCCGAACCCATTCGGGGGAAGGTCACGTCGGGCGGCTTGTTCGTTGATGTCACGGACAAGTCGGCCGACTATGCCCGACTGTTCGGTTTTGGTCCCGGATTGGATGGCGGGATGCTCTCGCTACGCGGACTGCGCGTCGAGGGCGTGCTGGCGGCGGTGCTCGCGTTGTACGAGCCGCGAAAGATCTTCGGAACGCGAACCACGGAGCGGCTCGCGCCGGCAATCGCCCTCTTCGATCTCGCGTTCGGCCGACTCGCGGAGCGCGATGCACGCGAAGAGGCCGTGCGGACGCTCGAGGACGTCACCCAGCGCGTCCACGGCGAGTACGTGCGCAAGCTCGCCCAACTTGAAGGAGAGCTCCGAGAGGCTCGCACGACGCCACGCGACACCGGCTCGCTCGGCGCCGTCGAGGCGGTCGCCCTCCAGGCGGACGCCGCGCGGGCCGGCGAGGAAGTCCGCCGAGCAGGCCGGCGTGCAGACGTCGCGGAGCAGCAATTGGCGTCAGCCGTCGGCCAGTTGGAGCAGATACACATTGAGTTGCACCGCCGCAGCGAAGCGCTGCGTCAACGTACCAGGACGTTGTATCTGCTTGACCGGCTGCTGACGCTCGACGCGGCGACGCGAGAGCCACGCGCGTTGGTCGACGGCCTGCTGGCCCTGGTGGGCGATGACATGCAGGCGCAGCGTTGCTCGTTGATGCTGCTCGCGCCCGAGCCGGATCATCTCTATCTCGCCGCAGCACGCGGCATCGCGCCGCACATCATCGAGGGCATGCGGATACGCATCGGCGAGGGTGTGGCAGGACGCGTGGCGGCCGCACGCGAGCCGCTCCTGGTGCAGGACGTGCAGGACGCGGCACAGCATCCGCTGTTGCGTGATCAATACTTCACGACCGGCAGCTTCATCAGCTTCCCGTTGGTGTATCACGACGAGTTGGTTGGCGTGCTGAATCTCACGAATCGCGCACAGCGCGGCGTGTATGGCGACGAGGACGTGGAACGCGTGCGCCTGTTGGGCCTCGTGATTTCGTTGATCGCGTCACGACACCGACTGTCCGAGCGGCTGCTTGAGGCCATCAGTGTCGTCTGACGCGCTGGCACACGCGATACGTCGTCTTGCCGCGCATGAATCACTCGAAGGACCCGCGATCACCCGGGCGTTCGACGTCATCATGCGCGGCGAAGGGACAGCGGTGCAGGTGGCGGCACTGTTGATGGCGCTCCGAGTCAAAGGCGAAACGTCCATCGAAGTCGCCGGTGTTGTCGAAGCGCTGCGTGCGGCCATGGTCGTGTTGCCCGCGGAGTCGCCTGAAGACCTGGTGGACACGTGCGGGACCGGCGGCGGGGCGATCACGACGTTCAATATCTCCACCGCCGCTGCGTTGCTGGCAGCCGGTCTTGGCGTGCGCGTCGCGAAACACGGCAATCGCTCATTTACGTCACGCTCGGGAAGCGCCGACGTGCTCGAAGCGCTGGGAGTGTCGATCGATATGCCGCCCGCCGCGATGGCGCGAACACTCGAGATGGTGGGCATCGTGTTCATGTTCGCGCCGCTCATGCATCCGGCGCTTCGCCATGTCGGTCCGGTGCGCCGTGAGCTGGGCGTACCCACGGTGATGAACATCGTTGGACCGCTGGCCAATCCCGCTCGCGCCGGCCGTCAAGTGGTGGGGGTCGCGGAACCAGCGCGACTGACGTTGCTCGCGGAAGCGTTGGCTGCCCTCGGCACGCGTCGGGCACTTGTTGTGCACGGAGCGCCGGGGCTGGACGAAATCTCACCCCTCGGAATGACGGACGTCCTCGAAGTGGTCGACGGTCGGATCACGTCGTGGAGCATCGACCCTGCGATGGCGGATATTCCCGGGGTGTCACCGGCCGATCTATCGGGCGGCGACCCCACCGAGAATGCGGCATTGGTCGAACTCGTGCTTGGGGGTCACGGACCACCAGGCGCCCGTGCCGCCGTGGTGCTGAACGCCGCTGGAGCGCTGTATGTGAGTGGCAACGAACACGATTATCAAGCAGCGGTTGCCCGCGCCCGCGCTGGCCTTGCCGCGGGCGCAGGTCTGGACGCGCTGAACCGATTGCGATCGGCGTCTCAGCGGGCGGCACAGCTGGACTAGCGCCAATACTGTCCAGCAAAGGTGTTGGGGGCAGGGAAGAACAGACTGACCGCGGACTCGAGACGGTAGACGCGTGACAGAGACTGAGCGCGTGTCTTTGTCTCGGGTCCGAAGTCTCCCGTCAGCAGTCGGTCTGTTCGTCCCCGCTCAATCCACCTTATCTGGACAATGCTGAGAATGCGGGCGACTCCACTCCAGGCCGGCAGCGTCTGAGTCTGCCGTCTTCAGTCCACCGTCTTTCGTCTGTCGTTCCACCATCGCGAAGGAGGCGTTGCTGGATAGTCGCCAGACTGAATTGCGCCATCGGCACTGCTCTCGGGTCAGTACCGCCTGAGAACTCCGACCACGATTCCTTGAATGCGCACGTCGTCCTCATGCACATACATGGGGGACATGGCGTCGTTAGCGGGCTGGAGTCGGATGCGACCGTCGCGCTCACGATAGTATCGCTTAACCGTTGCCGCCGCGCCGTCGAGCAGCGCGATGACCATCTCGCCGTTGTCGGCCGCCTGCCGGTCGTTGACGACGACGAAGTCTCCGTCGCTGATCTGGTCTTCGATCATCGAATCGCCGCGCACACGCAACACATAGTGGCTGCCGTTCTTCCGCAGGAAACCGTCAGGCACGGCCATTGTTTCGCCCGAGGAGAGCGACTCAATGGGTGAACCGGCCGCAACCGAGCCGAGCAGCGGCAGTTCGACGGACCGCTGGAAGACGTCCGACGGGAGAATCTCGATCGCTCGACTCTCGTTGTACGAACGCTTGATGTAGCCTTTGCGCTCAAGGTTCGTGAGGTGCTCATGAACCGTCGCCAGCGAGTTATAGTTGAATTGCAGCGCGATCTCTTCGAAACTCGGTGCGTATCCGTTGGATTCCTGATATTCCGTCAGATACGACAGGATTTCTCGCTGTCGCTTGGTCAACGGCATAGCGCCTCCGTCTTGGGTTCTGCGCGTGTCGGGCTGCGCCCTTGCGATGGCCGGTTATGAGCCAAAGACCGAAAAGGCGCCGAATCCACGCTAACCGAAGACAGGCCGAAGTGCAAGCACTTTTCGCAAGGGCGCGCTGGGAGCCGCCGACAGGGACGTTGGGAGAGCTGACTCGGGAGGCCTTTCACCGCGCGGACGCCGCGGTTGCCGGGCTGACCGAGCTTCGGGTCAAAGCGGCGTCCATGCCGTCGGCGTTGCCCTTCGCGGCCGCGTTGCGCGGACCCACGGTGCGAGTGATTGCGGAAATCAAGCGAGCCTCACCTTCGAAGGGCGCTATCGCCAAGCACCTCGACGCCGTCGCCCAGGCCGCGCTCTATATAGCAGGGGGGGCTTCGGCGATCTCGGTGCTGACGGAGCCATCGCGCTTTGGCGGTTCGCTGAAGGACCTCGCTGCGGTGGCGGCCAGCGCGAACGTGCCGGTCATTCGCAAGGACTTCATCGTGGCGCCCATCCAGCTTTGGGAAGCGCGCGCGTCAGGTGCGTCCGCCGCGCTGCTCATTGTGCGCGCGCTGAACCCCGATCTCCTCCCGCGCTTGGTCGACTGCGCGCGCGAGGCGGGGCTTTCACTTCTCATTGAAGTGCGCGACGAAGACGAGTTGGCGCGCGCGCTTGAAGCCGGCGCCGCCGTGATCGGCGTCAATAATCGCAATCTGGAAACGCTCATCATCGATCCGTCGACGGCGCCACGGCTCATTCGCGCGATCCCCTCGGCCTGCATCGCCGTGGCGGAGAGCGGGATGCAGCGCGTCGAAGATGTGATGCCGGCCAGAGACGCGGGGGCCGATGCGATACTCGTTGGTAGCGCCGTTTCGGCGGCGGCGAATCCCCAGCAGGCGGTCGCGGCGCTGGCTGGCGTGGCTCGCCGAACGCGCTGATTCCGGCATCATGCGAATGGTTCCGACGATTGAGGCGTCCGCCACGTCATGACACTCGTCAAGATTTGCGGATTGACGCGCCGCGCGGATGCGAGCGTGGCCGAGCGCGCCGGCGCCTCCTTTCTGGGCGTCATTCTGGCCGGCGGTCCGCGATTGCTCGACGTCGACCAGGCCCGTCTCGTGCTGGGCCCGCGTCGTCACGGCGTGCGACGCGTTGCGGTTTTCGGAGACCAAGCGGTCGAAGAGTTGCGGTCCATCAGTGCATCGCTCGACCTCGACGTGCTGCAGCTTCATGGAGAATCCACGGTATCGCTGATTCGACAGCTTCAGACCGATCAGGCGCGCGATATCTGGCCGGTGCTTCGCATCGACGGAACGTCGCTTCCACCGGAGTCGGCTGAACTGGCCGCCGCAGCGGGCGCGCTCGTTCTTGATGCCAAGGTTGTCGGGCAACTCGGCGGAACGGGGGTGCCATTGGACTGGGAGCGGCTGGCCGACGCCGTGGCCGCGCTGCGCGAGGCGGTTCCCGCATTTCGACTGGTGCTGGCAGGTGGTCTTCGTGCGACGAACGTGGGCCACGCGATGGCCCTGCTGGATCCGGACGTGGTTGACGTATCTTCCGGCGTCGAAACGGCGCCCGGGTTGAAGGACCCGCTGGCCGTCGCACAGTTTGTGTCTGCGGTCGTGACCGCAAAGGGGACGAGGACATGACAGCCGCATCATCTGCATCCGTCACGAACGATCGCTTCGGTCCGTTCGGCGGTCGATATGTCCCGGAGACGCTCATTCCTGCGCTCGACGAGCTCGACGCGGCGTTTTCCGTAGCGCGCACCGATCCGGCGTTTCTGGCGGAGCTGGACCACTTGTTGCGCGAGTACGTCGGTCGGCCAACGGCATTGACCTTCGCGCCGCGCCTGTCCGAGCGGGTCGGTGCGCCTGTGTGGCTCAAGCGCGAAGACTTGAATCACACGGGCGCGCACAAGATCAACAACACCGTGGGTCAGGCATTGCTGGCCGTGCGCATGGGGAAACGCCGCATTATCGCTGAGACGGGGGCGGGCCAACACGGTGTGGCCACCGCAACCATCTGCGCGCGATTCGGTCTGGAATGCGTGGTGTACATGGGTGAGGAAGACATGCGGCGTCAACAACTGAATGTCTTTCGCATGCGCCTCATGGGCGCGACGGTGGTTCCGGTGACCACCGGAACGCGCACGCTCAAGGACGCCACCAGTGAAGCGATTCGCGAGTGGGTCACGTCGGTGAACGACAGCCACTACATCATTGGCTCGGTCGTGGGGCCCGCCCCCTATCCGTCCATGGTGCGCGAGTTTCAGTCCGTCATTGGTCGGGAGGCGCGCGCCCAGATTCTGGAGCGCGCCGGCCGCCTGCCGAAGACGGTCGTCGCCTGCGTGGGCGGCGGCTCGAATGCGATGGGAATCTTTTCCGGTTTCGTGGGTGATACCGATGTGGAGTTGGTCGGCGTCGAAGCGGCCGGTGAGGGATTATCCACTGAACGACACAGCGCCTCGATTACCAAGGGCACGCCAGGCGTCTTGCATGGCTCCTTGAGTTATCTGCTACAGGACGACAACGGACAGGTGCATCCGGCGCACTCCATTTCGGCGGGACTCGATTATCCCGGTGTCGGGCCAGAACACTCGTGGCTGCACGACAGTGGTCGCGCACGCTACGTCTCCGTCACCGACACGGACGCGCTGCGCGGCGTCGCCCTGCTCAGCCGACTGGAAGGCATTATCCCAGCGCTCGAGACTGCCCATGCCGTCGTCTGGGTCGAGCAGCAGTCGGGCCGATGGGCGTCCGATGAACCGGTGTTGCTGTGCGTGAGTGGTCGGGGGGACAAGGACGTGGCGACGATCAGCCAACACGAGCTTCCCGCGCTGTGAACGACTCGGCATTGACCTCCTCGGCGTCATCGACGCAGACCGTTGCGGCGGTCGAGGAGGCGCTGCGTTCGCTCGCCAAGGCATTCCGCGCGCTGCAACTGTACTTGCCCAACAGTCCAACGCGTGCTCAGGCGATTGAGAACGCGCGCGTTGCGTTCGGACGCATCTGGACCTCGGCATCGTCCATCGAACTTGAGGTGCGCGAGTCCTCCTTCGCCTGGGACTCGCAGGTGGTGTATCAGGATCTCGAGCGCGGCACGGAAGGCTTGCCGTGGTTGCTGCATCGCGACGGACTTCGCGCGATCACCGTGCATGCAGGATTTGAAACGAGCGATCTGGACGCATTGCTGACGGTCCTGCAGCGGGCGCGAACGGCGGCCGCGGACGAAGATGATCTGGTGACACTGCTGTGGGTTGCCGATCTGAGCGGCATCGAGTTTCGCCATGTCGAACTGGACGGCGCGATCGACATGGCGCTCGCCGACGGCGATCGCGGCGGTGGGCACGGTGTGGCCACGCGCGATCAGCAGCCATTGGCCGTACCGGGTGCAGAGACCGCGAGTCTGGGAGAAGGTGCACCACCCGGGATCGTGCGGGTCGAGGAGTTCGAGTCCACGCTGTACTTTCTTGAGCCACGCGAAGTCGCGTATCTCCAGGATGAACTCAAGCGCGAGTACCTCGAAGATCAGCGGCAAAATGCGTTGACCATTCTGTTCGATCTGGTGGAGCTGCCGTTGTCGGGCGATGCACCCGCCCAGGCGCTTGAGAATATCGATCAACTGCTCTTGGAGTGCCTGGCCACGGGCGACTACGAACAGGTGGGTTACGTGCTGCGCGAGGCGGCCGCAACGCTACGTCGAGGCGACCATACCGATGGTGTCGCGGAAGCACTTCGCGAACTGCCGGCACGACTGAGCGAGCCGGCCGTCATGGGCCAGCTCCTGCAGGCGCTCGATGAAGGGGCTCGCGCACCCGTCGCCACACTGCTGGAGAACTTGTTCGCGGAATTGCGACCGACCGCGCTCGCACCGCTGGTGACTTGGCTCGGGATGGCCACCGCATCGCCTGCGCGCGCGGCGATCGAGCGCGCGTCGCTGCGACTGGCCGGCGCGCACACTGGCGAGTTGGCGCGGCTGCTCGAACACGATGATCCAAACGTGGTCCGCGGTGCCCTGCGGGTTGCCGCACAACTTGCCACGCCGGCAGCCGTGCCCGGATTGTCCCGCGTCTTACGCGGCGACGACCCGAAGCTTCGGGCCGACGCGGTGGCCGCGCTCGCAGACATCGCCTCGCCCGGCGCACTGCAGGCGCTCGAGCGTGGCGTCGACGACGCCGACCGAGATGTGCGCGTCGCGGCCTATCGCGCGATCGCGGCCCGCCGACACGCGGGCGCGCTCCCGCGACTGGCACAAGCGCTGCGTCGCAAGGAGCTTCGCAATGCCGATCTCGGCGAGAAGATGGCCGTGTTCGAAGCCTACGGCACACTGTGCGGCGATGCAGGTGTTGTCGAGTTGGACGGACTCCTGAACGCACGCGGGCTGCTGGGAGCGAAAGAGCCGCCGGAGTCTCGTGCGTGCGCCGCGCGCGCGCTGGGCCTCGTGGGAACGCCAATGGCTCTGGACGCGCTGCAGCGGGCCGCAGACACCAAGGATGTCGTCGTGCGCAGCGCCGTGACACGCGCGTTGCGCGGAGGCGCGTGATGCCTGGCGCCAATCCTGCACACGAGCATGGAACCGACGCGCCGACGCAGCGGTTTGCGCGCGCGTATGTTGTGGCATTGCACGGTGCCGTCCGGGCCATTCGACTGTATCCCGTCGAGAACGCGGCCGTGCAGAAGGCGCTGCAGGAACTCACCATCGCCACCGAACGCCTGCGGACGACGGACGGTGATTGCGAATTGCGGCGCCGCGGCGACTATCTGTTTGTCAACGAGACCCGACTCCGACTGACGCTCGACAACTACGCCGCGGTGGCGTATGTGCTCGGCTTGTTTCGCGAGGCCGGCATTGGCGGATTCACCGTGCTGCAGCGTCCGGAGGCGCGCGCGTGGGTCGTGCTGATCGCGTTTCTGCAGTCGCCGCCACTTGAGTATCCTGAGGACGAACGGCTCGCGCAGTTGGCCGATCGGCTGGCGCAGTCCTCTGTTCCCGATTTCGAATTGTCGCCGCCCGTGGAAGAGGGTTCCGGCGACGTCGAGGCGGAACTGGATCAGAAGGAGCGCGCGCGACAGACCTATGTCCGGTCGATCGACGTGACGCGTGAGGTCATGAGCTCCGCACGGATGGGACGCAGTGCGGGACTCAAGCGCGTCAAGCGCGCGGTGCAGGGCATTGTGGACGCGATCCTGACCGATGCGGCGTCCATGATCGGCCTGACCACCTTGCGCGAGTTCGACGAATACACATTTGTGCACAGCGTCAATGTGTGCATTCTCTCGGTCGCGCTCGGCCGGAGACTTGGCCTGTCCAAAGTGCAGCTGCTGGATCTCGGACTTGCCGCGCTGCTGCACGATATTGGCAAGTCGAGACTGCCCCTTGATCTGTTGAACAAGCGTGGTCAGTTGGACGATGACGAGCGGTCGGTGCTGCAGACGCATCCGTGGCAGGGTGTGCTGGCGCTCTGCGCCCTACCGACGGGCACCGGTCGGCCATGGCGCGCATTGACGGTGGCCTACGAACACCACATGCGCATCGACCTCTCCGGGTATCCCAAGCCCATCCGACCGCGACACCTCTCGCTGTTCAGCAAGATCATTTCCGTTGCCGACGGCTTCGACGCGGCCACCACGTCGCGGGTGTACCAGCAAGCGCCGTGGACGCCGGCGGATGTGTTGCGCGGCATGCGCGACAATCCCCGTCTGGGACTGGATCAAGTGGTGGTGAAGGCGTTCATTAACCTCACCGGCATCTATCCGGCCGGAACGGTGGTCACGCTCGATACCTTTGAGTTGGCTATCGTGCAGTGCGCCAGTCCAGACCCCACAGCGCTATCGCGTCCGATCGTTCGACTGCTCTCCGATGCGCAGGGTAATCGTCTGCCCGACGCGCCGCCGTGCGACTTGACCGAGCAGGACGCCGACGGAACGCATCTCCGCACCATCATTCGCACCGAAGATCCCGAGCGTCATGGCATTCGCATCGCCGACTACTTCTCCTGAACACGCCATGACGTCGGCGATTTCGGAACGATTTGCACAACTGCAGGCATCCGGTCGCCGGGCGCTGGTGTGCTACGTGACGGCCGGGCACCCCGATCCCGCTCGAAGCGTTGACCTGATTCGCGGACTGGAGGCGGCTGGCGCCGATGTCATCGAGGTTGGCGTGCCGTTTTCCGATCCGTTGGCGGATGGCCCCGTCATCCAGCGCAGTTCGCAGATCGCGATTGAGCAGGGAATGACGCTCAATCGCACGCTGAGCCTCATTGCCGAGGCGCGCGTTGGCGTGCCGATCGTGTTGTTCAGCTACCTCAATCCGCTGATTGCCGCCGGGCCTGACGTGTTGCAGCGCGCGAAGGCCGCCGGAGTGCATGGGGTGTTGGTGACGGACCTTCCCGTGGGTGCTGATCCCGATCGCGAAGCGTGGTTCGGCGCGAGCGGATTGGACTTCGTTCGGCTGGTGGCGCCGACCACGCCGGCGTCGCGCATGGCGGAGATTTCCCGGCATGGCGGTGGGTTCATCTATCTCATCAGTCGGATGGGCGTGACGGGCGAGCGTGATTCGATTGCGACCGAGCTCCCGAGTTCGGTCGCCCGGTTGCGCGCCGTCACGACACTACCCATCTGCATCGGCTTTGGCATCTCGACGCCAGAGCAGGCGGCGACGGTTGCTCGACTTGGCGACGGCGTGATTGTAGGGAGCGCGATCGTGAGTGCAGCGGAACGCTCGATTGACGAAGCGCTCGCGCTCACCGCGGCGTTGCGCGCGGCAATCGACGCCGCGTGAACTCGGGCGTGCCTTCGTGGGCGGTGGTTTCGCCGAAGCGACGCGAGCATATCGCGCGCGTGGTCGCGCTGCTCAACGCCTGGGCGACGGCGATGGATGTGCCGCAGGACGAATCGTGGGCGTGGCGCGACGCCGGACTCTGGCACGACGCGTTTCGCGATGCCGACGAGGTCACGCTGCGCTCGCTGACCAACGACCGCGAGCGACCCGTGGGCATGTTGCACGGCCCTGCGGCGGCCGCGCGCCTGATGCACGATGGCGAAACGCGCGACGAACTCCTGGACGCCATTCGTTGGCACACCGTTGGGCACGTGAGCTGGAGTCGGACGGGGCGCGCGTTGTATATGGCCGACTTTCTCGAACCCGGTCGGCCGTTCATGCAAACGGATCGTGCGTTTCTCGCGGCGCGTGTTCCAGCGGCGTTTGACGCGGTCTTTCGTCAGGTTGTGCGCTTGCGAATGGAATGGGCCATTCGAGAAGGCAAAGGGCTCGCGCCGGAAACCGTGGCCATGTGGAACGCCGTGCGATGACCATCAACCTGCCGCAGCCGTCCGCGGCGCCGCAATCGGCGACGTCGCGTTCGGCCAGGTGGATCACCGTCTCCATTGTCATCATCGTGACCGCGGGTGCGATTGCCGGCTGGGTGCGATCGACTGGGTCGTCGGAACCGATCGCAACGCCTCGTGTTGCGCTCACGGACACGACGGCACGCGCGCCGGTCGGCACGCACATTCGGGTGCGCGTGCTGAACGCCACGACGTCGCGCGGCCTCGCCAAACGCGTGACCTTCGTGCTGCGCGATTTCGGATACGATGTGGTCGACTTCGACACCGATCGCCGTGGTCCGCGTACCAGCACCCTCGTGTTGTCGCACACCGGCCATCAGGAGTGGGCGCAGCGCCTGCGCCGCGCGCTGGGGACCGGGTCGATCGAGGCGCGTGCCGACTCGCTACGCTACGTGGATTTCACCGTGCTCGTCGGGAGCGATTGGAAGCCGCCGACCCAGGCGTTCCGTCCGTAGCTGGCCGCACGCGGCCGCGATATCCAGTCCGCGGCTGCGCCGCACCGCCGTCTCGACGCCGCGCGCGCGCAGAGCGCGCACGAACGCCGATGTCACCGGACCTGACGACGGCGTGAAGCCCATCGTCCCACCGGGGTGCAGCGGGATGAGATTCACAAAGGCGCGGCAATCGCGCGCCAGCGCCGCCAGCTGCGCGGCGTGCGTGGGTTGGTCATTGACGCCGCCCAGCAGCACATACTCAAAGGTCACCCGGCGATCAAAGTGTGACGCGGCCGCAATCACTTCGGCCAGCGGATACTTGACGTTGATCGGCATGAGCGATCGGCGCAGTTCGTCGGTGGGCGCGTGAATCGAGATCGCCAGGCGGAACTGCTCCGCGCGCTCACCAAGAGCCACGATGCCAGGCAGCACACCGACGGTGGAGATCGTGATGTGTCGTGCGCCAATGCCCAGCGCACGCGGATCGTTCAGCAGCGTCAGCGTGGTATTGACCGCCGGCCAATTCATGAGCGGCTCACCCATGCCCATGAACACCACGTTGGTGGCCAGAATCGGCGGCGACAGCAAACGCAGTGCGCGCACCTGACCGGCGATTTCGAACGGTCGCAGATTGCGCTGAAACCCCATCGCCCCCGTGGCGCAGAATGCGCATTGCAGTGCGCAGCCGGCTTGCGATGAGATGCAGAGCGTCATGCGGTGGTCATCGGGAATTGCCACGGTCTCGATGAGTTGCCCGTCGTCCAGCCGGAAGAGAAACTTCTCAGTGCCGTCGGTCGAGCACTGTCGCGCTTCCAGTGCCAGTTCGGGAATCCGGAACGACGCATCGAGTGCCGCGCGTAGCGACGTCGGGAGTTCAGTGGCCTCGGCGAACGTGTGCACCGGGCGTAGCCAGAGTCGCGCGAACACTTGTGCGGCACGGTAGGACGGTTCCCCACGCAAGGCAAACCACTCCTGCAATCGAGCCAATGCCGCGTCGGGATCGAGGTCCAGCAGATTCTCGCGCATGGCGGACGCGAGGGAGGCCTCCGGGAGCGTTGTCATCGCAGGAGGGAACTGAGCGTGAACTGGTAGATGGGCCCAAGGCCAGTTCCAGACGCGCCTTCCTCCCGCGCCACGCCAACCACATAGCGGGCGTAGTGCAGGGCCACACCCGAACGAATCCGCGAGACCGTGCGTCCTGACGCGTTTGTGCGAAGGTATGCGCCGCGCAGGTCAACACGATCAAATCGCCATGCCACAAATGGACCGTGCTCCCTCGCGCCTCGGTTCACGGCGTTGTAGCTGTAACCCAGTCGTGTTTCGCGATCAGTCACGCCCATGAGTCGCGCATCCGCAGCCGCCACGACGGCCGGCCGATCTTCGATCTCGCGACCGGGGCGCCAGAGAAAACTCGAGACCGCGATCCGCGCGTCGCGAACAGGTAGTGAGTGCACGACGATTCCCAGATCCGCGGCAATGGCATGATCTACCAGTCGATCGGCACGCCCATGTCGATACCGCACGGCCGCTCCGATGGTCAGATGCGGCAACAGATCTCGCGCGGCGGAAAGTGACGTCAGCAAACTGGAGTAGGGGATGTCGCCGAGCGCCTGCGGATCGGTCTCCGTGCGAACGAGACTGACGACAGACGCCTGCGCGATCGAGAGCCCGAGTGTGACACCGTCCGAGCGACGCAGACTCACCGTGAGCAGCCGACCATCAACGCCCTGTTCGGAGGCGGGGGCGAGCGATGCGACGCCCACGCGCCATCGCTGGGTTTTCGCGAGGTGACCGGACGCAGGATTCCAGAGTCCGCCGCCCGGCTCGTTCGCCAAGGCGGCGGGCTCAAGGACCGCTCCCAGCGGGAACTCCCAGAGGTCGCGAGCGGGCACCGACTGCGCGGCGAGCCCAGGGGCCCACACTAACGCGGCAAGCCCGCACAAGAACTTGCGGCGCATGAGGTTGAGTCTAGTTGGTCGCAGCGAAGTGAACAAGGAATACAGCAGCGCGCCGTGACCTGAAGTTCGCTACCACAGGTTGGCTAAGTCGTGTATTTTGCAATGGTTATCCCCATTGACCAGATCCATGTTCGCCAGGAGCTCAGTTCGTGACCTCGGAAGTGACCGGACGTTCCGTCGATAGATCCGTGATGTCCACCTCAATGCGTACCGACGCCTGCGGCCAGCTGCGCGCGGAGGACGTCGGTCGCACCGTCCGACTGGGCGGATGGGTGCACCGAAGTCGCGATCTCGGCGGGCTGATTTTCATTGATTTGCGTGACCGCACCGGATTGGTGCAACTGGCCTTTGGACCGGCCTGGTCGACTGCCGACGCCGCAACAACTGCTGCTGCGGTCGGTGTCGAATCGGTCGTACTGTGCGAAGGCGAAGTCGTGGCCCGTGAGACCGATCGCCTCAATCCGGACATGGAAACCGGCGGCGTCGAAGTGCGTGTGCACTCGCTCCGGATTGTCGGACCCGCAGTCACGCCCGCATTGCCCGTCGCGCGAGGACGCGGCGAGAAAGCGCCGGCGGAGGAGTTGCGACTGCGGCATCGGTACCTTGATTTGCGGCGACCCGAGATGCAGCAGAACCTGGTGCTGCGGCATCGGCTCATGCAGACCACGCGTCGGTTTCTCAGTGATCGCGGGTACCTGGAACTTGAGACGCCGATCCTCACCAAGCCGACACCCGAAGGCGCACGCGACTATCTGGTCCCGAGTCGTGTGCATCCGGGTGAGTTCTACGCGTTGCCGCAGTCGCCGCAGATCTACAAGCAGTTGTTCATGTGCTGCGGATTCGATCGCTACTTTCAGATCGCCCGCTGCTTCCGCGATGAAGACCTGCGCGCCGATCGACAACCAGAGTTTACGCAGATCGACATCGAGGCCTCGTTCATCGAACGCGAAGACATCTTTGCGCTCGCCGAAGGACTGATCGGCGCCATCTGGCGCGAGGCCGGTCACGAGATTCCGCCGCAGTTCCAGCGCATGTCATACGCCGACGCGATGGAGGGGTATGGCTGCGATCGTCCCGATCTGCGGTACGATCTCCGACTGCGCGACCACAGTGCGACGTTTCGGGCGTTGGATTTTTCGGTCACGACGACGGCCCTCGCTGCCGGCGCTCGCGTGCGTGGACTGATCGTCCCCGGCGGCGCGACGTGGAGCCGGAAGCAGGTTGACGAACTGGAGACGGTGGCGAAGAGTGCGGGTGCCGGAGGATTGCTGCGCCTGCGACGGGTCGACGGCGCCTATGACGGTCCGTTAGCCAAATTCCTCACGGATGAGGCGCGCGCCGATTTCGCACTGAACGACGGCGATCTGGCACTGTTCGTCGCCGCAACTGATCGCATCGCGAATCCGGCACTGGATCGCGTGCGACAGGAGTGCGCCCGGCGACTGTCACTCATCGATGAGAGTGCGCAGCGCTTCCTCTGGGTGCTCGACTTTCCGATGTTTGAGCAGGATCCGGACACGGGCGCGCTGGCGGCCGTGCATCATCCGTTCACCGCATCACATCCGGACGACATGCAGGCGTATCCGGACGAACCGGCGCGCTGGCGTGCACTCGCGTACGACGTCGTGTTGAACGGGACGGAACTCGGCGGCGGCAGCATTCGCACCAGTGATCCGGCCGTGCAATCACGGATGTTCACATTGCTCGGCATTGGAGATACCGCAGAGCAGGAGCGACGCTTCGGATTTCTGCTGGAAGGACTTCGCGCCGGCGCGCCGCCGCACGGCGGCATTGCCTTTGGCTTCGATCGCATTGCGATGCTCTTGTCTGGAGCGCCGTCTCTGCGCGACGTGATTGCATTTCCGAAAACCACTGCTGCGCGTTCACTGTTCGAGGGCGCGCCCGTGTCGGTCACTGCAGCCGATCTGGAGGAGCTCGGACTCCGCGTGCGCGCGAAGGGTGAGTCGACATGACCGACGCGATGATAGCGCCGGTGACGGCGCGCGTCTCCGTCGAAGGCGCCGACCTGCTGTTGCTGGCCGGCGTGAACGACGCGAATCTGGTGGAACTCGCCAAGGCAACGGGTGCACGCGTGAACTTGCGCGGTGATGCGCTGGCGTTGAGCGGAGACGCCGACGCCGTCGCGCGGGCCGAAGGTGTGGCGGTGGCGATGGTGGCCTTGGCGCGCGACGGACGCACCGTCTCCGCCGACGACGTATTGCGACTGACACTCACCGAACGCCCGGTTGATGCCCCCGGGGCAACAGCGGGCACGCTGGTGGTGCCCGGCGCGCGTCGAACAGTCCAAGCGAAGACGCCGGGACAGGCGGAGTACTTGAAGCAGATCAGCGAGCACGACATCGTGGTCGGCATCGGGCCCGCAGGCACAGGAAAGACGTATCTCGCCGTCGCGGCAGCGGTCGATGCCCTCATGCGCAAGCGCGTCCGCCGGATCATCCTGGCGCGACCGGCCGTTGAAGCCGGTGAGAGTCTTGGCTTTCTGCCCGGGGACATGCAGGCGAAGGTGGATCCGTACTTGCGTCCGCTGTATGACGCGCTCGACGATCTCATGCCGGTGGAACGCATCCAGAAAGCGTTGGAGTCACGCACGATTGAAGTGGCACCACTGGCGTTCATGCGTGGACGCACGCTAGGCGATTCGTTCGTCATTCTGGACGAGGCACAGAATGCCACTGGCCTGCAGATGAAGATGTTTCTCACGCGACTGGGAGTGAATTCCAAGATCGTGATCACGGGTGACAAGACGCAGGTGGATCTGCCTAGTCGGGAGGATTCTGGTTTGATGCAGATCGAACGGATCCTGCATGGCATTGAAGGCATCAGTTTCCACTACTTCACCGACGCCGACGTGGTGCGACATCGCCTCGTGCGTGACATCATCCGCGCCTACAACAGCGACGCCGCAGGCGCATGACACTGTCGTCGGAGCGTGCCGTGGCCGTTCAGGCCGATGGTGTGCGCTGCCCAGTGGCGCTCGCGCGTCTGGAAGAGCTTGTTCGTCGTGTACTCGGCGCACTGCGCGTACCCCACGCGCTGCTCTCCGTCACGGTGGTCAGCCCGCGCGCTATCGCACGCTTGAATCGGCAACACCTCGGTCACGCCGGACCAACCGATGTCATCACGTTCACGCTCGCGAGCCACGTGGCCAACGCGGTGGTCGCCGACATCTACATTTGTCCGGACGTGGCCCGCGAGCAGGCCCGCCGTCACGGCGTCGGGGTTCGCGAAGAGATCGCCCGACTGG
>JBEBIR010000291.1:0-5144 GCA_040080315.1 Gemmatimonas sp. | reverse complement strand
TTTGAAAGCGCTGCAGCAGAACGCAACGTTAGGCGTCATTCGAGGGAGAGCACTATGATGGCCATGCGCCAGCTGAAGTGGGTTGCCGTGCTGATGGCGTTGGGAACGTCGCTTGCCGCACAAGGGCCGCTCCGGGTCGCGGAACTAGGAGAATGTCAGCTGACGGACGGCGCGCGATTGCCGGACTGCCGGGTCTCCTTTCGGGTTTACGGCACGCTCAACGCTACGAAGACCAATGCGGTGCTCCTGCCGACATGGTTCAACGGGAGCTCGCAGGCGTGGCAGGGCCTACTGGGCCCCGAGGGCTACGTGGATACCACCCGCTTCGCCGCAATTGCCGTGGACGCATTCGGCGCGGGTCGGTCGACATCCCCCGCGGACTCCGTATGGCGGGACCGCGCGTTCCCGGCCGTGGGGATCGCCGACATGGTGGTGGCGCAACGCCGGTTTCTCCGGGAGCAGCTGGGGGTCGAGCGGCTCCACGCGGTGGTGGGGATCTCGATGGGGGCGATGCAGGCCTTCGAGTGGGGGGTTCGGTATCCCGACGAGGTGGACCGGGTTGTGTCGGTGGAGGGCTCGCCGCGCCTGACGAGCTATGATCGCATCCTGTGGGAGGCGATGTTGGCGCCGCTCACCGCCGCGCGACGGCAGGCGATCCCTCGGGATAGTGCGCTCGCACAGGTCGCGCGGTTGTTCGCCTTGAACGCGACCACGCCATCCGCCGTGAACCGCCAGCCCGCGGACAGCGTCCCCTCGATAATCCGCGCGCAGGCGCGGAGTCTGGGGGGCCGCCCGATCGAGAACATGATCCTGCAACTGCAGGCCATGATCGGGCATGACGTGTCGCGCGCCACCGGCGGGGACGCCGCCGCTGCGCACCGCGCTTTCACCGCGCGCCTGCTGGTGGTAGCCTCACCGGATGATCGCGCGGTAACGGCGCAGAGCGCATTGGCGTTCGCGAGGGCCGTCCGAGGAGACACCCTTGTGGTCGCCAGTACCTGCGGGCATCAGGTATTCTCGTGCGAGCGGGGCCAGATTGGTGCAGCGGTCCGCGCGTTCCTCGCCCGATGACGCCTAACACACGTTGCTGCTGCCGAACGCAGTTGTCTTCGGTAGCGGCCGCTCCGCGGCCGCATTCTATTCGGAGCGTTCGCAGCAGAACGCCAGTCGTTAGCCGGAGCAACTGTGGCCGAAGGTTACCAACTGGGGGCTTTATGACTCGTCCTGGAAGAGCCATCCTCACCGTCGCCTGCCTATTGAGTGCGATCGCTGCAGGGAGGCCGCAAGGTCAGCAGTCACGTCGCGTGGTCCTCACCAAAGTAGGCTTCGGCGCCACGGTGTCACAGAGCGAACTGGTCGTCGACCCGATGACGCAGTTCAAGCTCGTGCAGTTCCATCGGGTTGATACCGCCACCTCCGTGGACACGGTATTTCGCCGTGTCGAAGAGCATGTCTTCGGTCAGTCCGAACGTCGCGCCGGTATGTCGCGCTACCGCGGTCATAGCGTGTGGCTTCTGGCCGGGGAGGATCGGTTGACGATCAGTTGGAGCGGCGCAACGATTCCCTCAGACTCCAAGTCACCGGACACCATTGTTGACACAGGGTCGATTGTCATTACGGGTGGCTCCGGGCGGTTTGCTCGCGCACAGGGTGGTGGAAGCTACCGAGGGTTCGCCTCGGGCAAGGTGCTAGAACGTATCACGCTGGATATCCGATACTGACATAGAACGTCATCGGTGGCGCGCCCGGCTAACAAGCCGTTGCTGCTGCCGAACGCGGGAGTCTTCGGTAGCGGCCGCTGCGCGGCCGCATTCTATTGGAGCGTTCGCAGCAGAACGCCGAGTCGTTAGATGACCCTATCCACCCACCATGCATCGACGACGATTCCTCGCCGCGTTCTGCGTGACCGTTGCCTTCGGCGCGTGTCGGGAGACGAAGCGCGTTGACGCCGCTGAGCTCTTGCACGTCGCCAGGACACCGGTCCTGCACGTGACGATCCTCGCGGCGTCGACGGACCCCGGCGTGCCGATCGTGCGGGAAGCGATTGGACGTTGGCGCGTCGAGTTGCAGCGGTTGGGTCGGACTGTGCAGATCGACAGCGGCGTTGTGCGGCCAAGTGCCGTTCCAGTGGAGACGCTGCGCGGCGCTGAGAACTCGGCGTGGCTGGGCCATGGACCGGCGATCACGCGCCTACGGACGGCACTCGCCGACACGCCGGGCGATGTGATCATCGTTCTGTCACGGACCGACGTGATCTCGTATGGATTGCGATGGCATGCGGGGCGTCCAGGCGTGGTCGTGCTGCGAGCGAGCGACCGGTGGCCGCTGACGCTGCCGAACGTCGCGCGAAACGTCGTAGCCCACGAACTCGGCCACGTGCTCGGCTTGGTCCACAATGGCGATGCGGCGACCCTGATGTGCGGGCGACCGGCGACCTGTCGTCCTAGCGCCTTCGAGTCGGCGACCGCGCGGTACTTTCCGCTGACACCCGACGACGAGGCCTTCCTCCGTACCCGTTGGCCGTAAGCGCGATCAGGAGCACCGGCTGGCGAGGAAGCTGTCGCGGCGGCGGGCCTCGCGGGTCATCTAACAGTGGGTTGCAGCAGACGAGGCAGCTTTTGGGTGCGGCTTCGCCGCATTATGATATGCCTCGCTGCTGAACCTTACGTTAGGCCGTTTCC
The DNA here is from genome assembly GCA_040080315.1 of Gemmatimonas sp. Classification (GTDB taxonomy): domain Bacteria; phylum Gemmatimonadota; class Gemmatimonadetes; order Gemmatimonadales; family Gemmatimonadaceae; genus Gemmatimonas. The sequence goes on along the minus strand of JBEBIR010000291.1, from coordinate 2,463 downwards.
ACCGATCGTTGCGGATCCACCGCAACGCGCGCGTGCCACTTCGATCCTAGCTACCGAGATGCTCACGACCAGGAGTCTCGCTAACATCACCCTCGCGACACTCTTGGTGTTGCCGGCGTGCAGCAGTGGCCACACAGTGGCTCCAGCACCGAGCTACACGCTCGGCGGCACGGTGGCGGGTCTTTCCGGCTCGGGGCTTCTGCTTCGGAACAATGGAGGGAATGGTCTCGCCGTTGCCGCGGGCGCGGTTTCGTTCGTCTTTTCTGGATCGCTGAACTCGGGCGCGGCTTACAACGTTAGCGTTTCCGCCCAACCGACTTCACCGTCGCAGATCTGCTCCGTCGCGAACGGATCGGGAACGGTTAGTGGCAATGTCGGCACGGTGATCGTGAGTTGCGTGACAGTTCCGCAGGTTCAAGTGACCGCGTCGACAAACACCGCCATTGAGGGTGACAGCGCGCGGTTGACATGGGCATCAACGGCCGCGACCGCGTGTGAGGCAACTGGCGACTGGGCGGGTTCCCTGCCGCTCAGCGGTCAGTCGGCCCTCAAACTCGCGAGCTATGGCCGCTTAGTGTTTGGCGTTCGCTGCACGGGTCCGGGTGGGACAACGGCGACTTCCGTGACGATCGTCTCGCGTGTTGCCGTGCGCAATACCTCCTACGCGAACTTCAAAGAGGTCGGTGTCGTGCCAACGACATTGCCGCCGCCTGGCAACGAGGCGTCTCGAACGTACGGTGACTTCTTTGAGGATGGTTCGCTGTCCTTGTTTACTTATAGCAATGGGGTGTACCAGTTCTGGACCCGACTTTCCAGCGGCACGTGGAGCCCCAAACCGAACTTCACTACCCCGATCGTCGATCCGTCTTGCGTCGCGCGAAAGGGGGTCGTGGCGGATTTCAACGAAGACCGCAAGCCCGACATTCTGCTCATTTGCCAGGGATTGGATGCGCCGCCATTTCCCGGCGCCCGCAACAGGATTCTCCTGAGTGTTCCAGGCGGCGGGTACCGGCTGGGCGACGTCGGCCCGGAGGTGTCGTTCCACCATGGCGGCGCGGCCTGTGACCTGAATGGGGATGGACACATCGATTACGTGTCAACCGGTTCGCCCGACAGACCACGCAACCCGCTGCTCGTCTACTATGGGGACGGTCGCGGCGGATTCACTCTTGTACCAAACCACCCGCTGACAGCGGTGTTGAATTCGAGCTCAATCGAGTGCCTCGACGTGAACGAAGACGGTCTGCTCGACATCGTGACCGGAGGTAACGAACAGGACGGTCTGGGTACAGCCACCGCGATCCTGTATGGCACACCAAGTGGTGCCTTCGTACGTCAAGTGATCCCCGCCGTCGCAGATCGTGGAGGCGTTACCGACTTCACCGTGACGGGCACGGGCGTCAATCGAACACTCTGGGTCAGCCGTACAGGCGGTGCCTCGTCCTCGTTTTATATAGGCCGCGTGCTGCAACGCGTGAACTTGAAGACGCTCGAGAGCACCTTGGCTGTGAATGACGCGGCACCTTGGGTGGTCTGGTTTATTCCGTACACTCGTGCTGGCACGGATTTTATCGGCAGCGACAGGCTCGAAGACGCGATCGAAGTGATTCGCAAACCATAGGGTGCGAGTTGGCGCACCACGGCCGAACGTTGCGTTGGTGCTCGACGGCGGCTCTTCGGTGCGCCGTGCAACTCGCTCGCTGGCGCTCGCTTGTTCACAGCTTCCTTTGAGAGTCGCCGCGGCACAACGCTGGCGTTAGGCAGACCGACGCACATCCGAAATGTCCAAGAAACTCCGAGCGATGACTGAGGATGTCGCGCGATTGGCTCCGACGAGCAAGGCATACGCCTTGGATCCTACGCCTTTGGTAGCGGTCGACGAGTGTCTCAAGTCGCGGCGTGTGTGGCAAGCGGTTCGTTCGCTTGTCCGGTCACGCCTCGCCTCAGGCGGGGTTACGCTGTGGCAGGAGACGTATTTGAATCCCGACGGCAGCATTGCAACAGTGCAAGGCGAAACCCCTGGTCGACAAGAATTGCGTGCGCTCAGGAGGAATCCGTTGCTTCGTCGGATGCCCTGCCCCGACACCGACATTGCGTCCTTCGCCGTGGCGCATTTCTATACCAATCAGAACATTGTGGTCCTATCCTCAGATACTGGCGAAGAGCGCAACGGACTGCGCGCTTTGTTCGGTCGAGACGTTGGTGAGGTGATCGACAACGAAACAAGTGGATTAGGCCTAACTCTCATCGTGCAGGCCGGTGCAACGAGAGAGGTAGAGTTCATCGAAGGCGTGATCGCCGAGTTTCGTCGTTCAGTTTGGGAAACGGGTTTTCGTGAACTGGTGATTTGAGTGCTGCCTAACCCAGCGTTGCAGTCTGACAGCCGCGTTATTGACGGCGCGCTGCGCGCGCTTCTATTTGATGCGGCCGCAGCTGAACGCAGCGTTATGCGGACGGGGAGTA
>JBEBIR010000290.1:0-5152 GCA_040080315.1 Gemmatimonas sp. | reverse complement strand
CGGCGCTCGCTGAACACCTCCAGGATGCGCCGCTGATTGGCGTCGGTCAGCTTGTTCTGGTTGCCACTCCGCGCGAACTCCGCCGACGCATCGATGAACAGCGTGGCGTTGTCACTCTTGGACTTCTTCAGCACGATGATGCACGTTGCAATGGTCGTGCCGAAGAACAGGTCGGGCGGCAGCTGAATGACCGCATCGACATAGTTATTGTCGATGAGATACTGCCGGATCTTCTGCTCGGCGCCGCCGCGATAAAGCACGCCCGGGAACTGGACGATCGCCGCCGTGCCATTCACCGCGAGCCAGTGCAACATGTGCAAGGTGAACGCCAGGTCGGCCCTGCTCTTGGGGGCCAGCACGCCGGCGGGCGCGAAGCGCGGATCGTTGATGAGCAGCGGGTTCGCGTCGCCGTCCCACTTGACGGAGTATGGCGGGTTCGAAACGATGGCTTCGAACGGCTCATCGTCCCAATGCGCCGGGTCCAGTAGCGTGTCTCCATGCGCGATGTCGAACTGTTCGAAGTTCACATCGTGCAAGAACATGTTGATGCGGCACAGATTGAACGTTGTCAGGTTGATCTCCTGCCCGAAGAACCCCTGCCGCACGTTTTCCTTGCCCAAAACCTTGGCGAACTTGAGGAGCAGCGATCCTGACCCGCAGGCCGGGTCGTACACCTTGTTCACTTCCGTCTTCCCCACCACAGCAATGCGGGCCAGCAGCTCCGATACTTCCTGCGGTGTGTAGTACTCGCCTCCAGACTTGCCGGCCGAGGAAGCGTACATCTGCATGAGGTACTCATAGGCGTCGCCGAACAGGTCAATGCTGTTGTCGGCAAAGCCGCCCGTATTGCGCGAAAGCGGCAGGTCGCCGATGGCGTCCAGCAGCTTTACCACCTTTTCGTTTCGCTTCACGACCGTCGGGCCCAACTTCGAGCTGTTCACGTCCAGATCGTCGAACAACCCTTTCAGGTCGTCTTCGCTGGCAGCTCCATTGGCCGATCCTTCGATCGCCGCGAATATGCGGCTCAACGTCTCGTTGAGATTCGCATCCTGCCGGGCGCGTGCGCGCACGTTGGCGAACAGCTGGGAGGGAAGGATGTAAAAGCCCTTCTCCTCCACGGTCACTTCGCGGGCAATCTCGGCGTCATCGTCGCCCAACGCGGCGTAGTCGAAGTCGGCATTGCCCGTGAGTCGCTCCATTCGATTCAGGTACTCGGTGAGATTCTCCGAGATGAACCGGTAGAACAACATGCCCAGCACATAGGTCTTGAAATCCCAGCCATCGACACTGCCGCGGAGGTCATTGGCGATGCGCCAGATGGTCTTGTGCAGCTCGGCGCGTTCAGATTCGGATGTCGTCACTGGAGCGGAATGGGATTCGGAGGAGACTCAACCCTCCCAATTCCGCTCCAGTGCGTTGCCAACGCAAGACTACGCGCCCCGAATATTACGGAATCGGTTTCGGCGCCTTCGCATCCAGAATCGTTCGATACGGTGCAGCGCCGCACGCAGATGCAGTTCAGTGGGCTTGTCCCACGCCTTGCGAATCGCACGATCGATTTCGTCCTTGAGCGCCGTAAGCTGACCGCGCAAGTGCGACTTCGCGTCCTCTGACAACGGTGCCGCTGGCGGACCACCGAATCCACCGCCGCCGCCACCACCGCCAGGTCCGGCCGCCGGCGCGGGCGGATTCATCTTCGTGTTGATCAGCGAGATGTGATCGTTCTGCAACTCGCGTCGGAAGACGTTGATGATCGTGCTCGTTGCCGACAGCTCTTCCCATACCACCTTGCGAACATCGTCGAGCATGGTGTTCAGGGTGTACACCTTGGACTTGTCTGGCGTCGTCCCTTCAGACTCGAGCATTCGATTCAGGCGCGCGTCCTGCCAGAGCGTACCAAGCGCTCGCTGCTGCGGCGCGTTGATTCGCTGAACCATGCCGCCTGCAGTGTGGTTTCGACTTCCGCGGACGTGCGTGCCGCGCGCACTCGATCAATGCCGTGGATGGCGAAACGATTCCAGTCCATCGCCGCAGCCGCGTCGCTCGGATAGAACCACCGGGTGACGCCGTACAGGCGTGCGAACGCCGCGACGTTGTCGACCTCAGTGGCCTGCTGCGCCGACAAGGGCGCGGCAGCGAGCGTGGTGATGAGCACCGAGGCGAACATGCATTGGCTGCGGAGCGTCACGAAACCTCCTGAGTATGCGCGATGAAATCGATGCCATCCGGTTCGGTGTGATGCGCTCTGCCGTCGTGTCCCCCGTCGACTGGTCTGGTGCGATTGGAGCTCGCAGTTACTTGAAAATGACGGAAAGCAACTGTCTGACGGCCTCGTTGTCACCGACCTGCTGAACAAACAGATAGGGCAGATGGCACGCCATCAGCAGCCAGAACGAAGGGTGCTTGAAACTGCCAAACTTGTAATAGAAGAAAACGATAAGTGCCATCATCACGGCCATCGACGGCACGGCCAGTTTCACGAGGCTGACGCCGTCCATGCTTCCTTCACGCGCGATAATCACGCTCAGACCAAGCAAGCGGGCCAATCCTGGTGAGAGCACAAAAAGCACCGATGCCAACAACCATTGCACATGGTTGACGACATTCCTCTGCTTGATACTGATAATCGCCATGCCCACGCTCGTGATGAACATGCTCACGAGCACGAAATCGATCACGGTTGCGAAGTACGCAAACGTCGGACTGAAGAAGCCATTCGGATCAAGTGTTTGCACATTGTCGATATTCTTGGGAATGATCGCAAATGCGCTTCCGGCAACGACTCCTGCCAGGATAAGTCCGACGGCACCGAGCGTCCTGTGTCGTTGAACGTCTTGCTTGCGCACTATCAGATGTGGCTGTACCACCACCAGCACGTACCACAGGGTTGCAGAAAGACCATGCACATGCTGGTGAAACGTTGCCGTGTTCAGCGTCATGTAGTAGCTGTACGAGAAGCCAAGTATGGAAATGGCAAATGGTATCAGCATCCACAGGTGAAAAGTCCTGTATCTCGGAGAGATGGCGATCATCGGCTCGGGCGTCAGAGGGGCCTAACTCAAAACCACCAGAACATCGGATAGGTAAAACTCGGATCCTCGTCGAAGAAGCCGCGCGGCGGCGGTTCGTCGCTGGGGAAATCGAAACCGCCGCTGCCGCTTCCGGCGCCACCGCTCGCCGCACCAGCAGGCCGCAGTGAAAGTCCCGAATTCCAGTCTGGTGGATTCACTCCCATCAGCCAGCGTACGAAGAAGTCATTCCGACGTCGCGTGCCGTCCGGCCCTGTGGCGCCGTGACCGCCGTTCGGAACAACGAGCAGATCGAAGTCCTTACCCGCCGCAATCAGTGCGTTGGCGACCTGCAACGTGGATGATGGATCGACGTTGGTATCCATCTCCCCAACGGTCAGGTAGAGATGGCCCTTCAGGTTCTTCGCGGCGGTGACATTAGAGTTGGCCTCGTAGTGCGGACCCATCTCACCCATCCACGCTTCGTTCCACCAGATCTTGTCCATGCGGTTGTCGTGGCAGCCAGAGTTGGCCACAGCGACATCGTAGAACTCCGGATGCAAGAACACCGCGCCGGCGGCATTCTGCCCGCCTGCTGACGTGCCGTAAATACCGACGCGCGTGATGTCATACCACGGATACTTCTTGTTCACGGTCTGGTGCCAGAGAATGCGATCCGGAAATCCGGCGTCGGCAATGTTCTTCCACGCCACATCGTGAAACGCCTTCGAGCGATTGGCCGTGCCCATGCCGTCGATCTGCACGACCACGAAACCAATTTCCGCGAGTGACTGCAGGTTCTGACCACCACCCCACGTCTTCGGAACGAATGAACCGTGCGGCCCGGCGTAGATCTGCTCGATGACCGGATACTTCTTCTTGGGATCGAAGGTGACCGGTCGCACGACGATGCCCCAGATATCCGTCTTGCCGTCTCGCGCCTTTGACACCACGACTTCAGGCGGACGGAATCCGAGCTTCACCGCCGCCGACATGTCACCCTTTTCCAGCGCAAGCGTGCGACGATCGCTCGTGCGCTTCAACTCGGTGACCGTCGGCAAATCAACGCGTGAGTAGGAATCGAGATAGTACTGGTGATCCGACGACCACGTCACGGTGTGCGAGCCGTCGGCCTCAGTGTACGCGACGAGACCCGTGCCGTCGAAGTTGATGCGATAGTAGTGAATGAAGTACGGGTCCTGCGTGGCGTTCATACCTCCGGCGCGGAAATAGATCTGACGGTTGGCGACATCCACACTGTCAACGCCGCGCATTACCCACTCACCCTTCGTGATCTGATTCTTGACGCGACCCGTCTTGCCATCGAGCAAGTAGAGATGGTTCCATCCGTCGCGCTCTGACGCCCACACGAGCTCACCGCCTGTGTACCCCGCACAACCACCACCCTGCGTCAACCGGCAGTTCGCTTCAACATCGTACGCGAAGTTGTGTCCCGCGTCGCTGTACATGAAGAAACTCTTGGTCACCTCGTCCACTATCGGACGCACGGCGCCCGTTGACGCATCGACCTCGAGCACGCGGTAGATCATGTGACCGCGCTGGTTGTACTGGAACGAATACGCGCCGTTGTCCTTGCGCCATACGGGGCGCGAGATCGCATACGGATTCGGGAACAGCGATCGATCGATCAGGATCTGGCGCTTCGTGTCGATGTCAAAAATTGCCGGTTGGTTTGAATCGAGAATGTCACCGGCCTTCCGATAAATTCCGCCGCCGAAGTTTCCAGGCGCCTGACCGTAGGCCACGAGCTTCGGCTGCACCTGGTCGGTCGGGGAAGACTGGATGTAGTACGGCACACGGCTGTAGCCGGTCTTCTGCCGATAGGCCACCAACTTCCTGGAGTCCGGCGACCACTCGATCGATGGCGCCAGATAGGCATCGCCTTCGGAGCCGTCGGTGCTGAGCATCGTGAAGCTCGCGACTGCAGCGCCGGTGCCGCCGCCACCACGCCCACCGCGTCCACCACCCTCTCCAGCGGCAGTTGGCGCCGGCCGAATCGCCACGTTGTAGTTCTGGATAAACGCGACCGTCCGACAATCCGGCGAGAAGACTTCTGTCACGCGCTGACCAGGCTGCGGCAGGGTCTGTCCGGTGCATCGCGGTGTGCTGGCGCCCTGTCCGCG
>JBEBIR010000289.1:0-5168 GCA_040080315.1 Gemmatimonas sp. | reverse complement strand
GCCGCGACGAATCCCGCAAACAGCGGATGCGGGCGCAGAGGACGTGACTGCAGTTCGGGATGGAACTGGCACCCGATGAACCACGGGTGCGACGGCAGCTCGATCATCTCCACCAGCGAGCCATCCGGCGAGAGTCCGCTCAGTTTCAGGCCGTGTTCGACGAAGATGTCCCGATATCGATTCGAGACTTCGTAGCGATGCCGGTGGCGTTCGCTCACTTCCGGCTGACCGTAAATCTCGGCGGACTTGGAGCCTGGCTTCAGTCGGCACGGATATGCGCCCAGTCGCATGGTACCGCCCTTGTCGGTCACTTCCCGCTGCGAGTCGAGCAGTGAGATGACCGGATCGGCACACTCCGGCGCAAACTCGCTGGAGTGACTGTCGCCCAACCCCAGCACATTCCGCGAGAACTCGATGATGGCGGCCTGCATGCCGAGACAGATGCCGAAGAATGGCACTTGCATCTCGCGGGCCGCACGTATCGCCGCGACCATGCCGTCAACGCCGCGGACGCCGAATCCGCCGGGAACGAGCAGTCCGTCGAACGCGGAAAGTATTTCGCGTGCGCGCTCTGGTGACGTAAACGTGTCACTCGATGTCCACGCCAGATCGACGCCGACGTCGTTGGCGATGCCGCCATGGATCAACGCTTCGTGCACGCTCTTGTAGCTGTCGATGTAGTCCGTGTACTTGCCGACCACACAGATCTTGACGCGCGCGCGCGGGTTCGTGATCCGCTGCACCATCGACCGCCAGGCGGCCAGATCCGGTGTTGGCGCCGTCAGGCGCAGTCGCTCACACACCCGCTCGGCAAATCCCTGCGATTCGAATGACAGCGGAATCTCGTAGATCGTCGGCACGTCGGCGCTTTCGATCACGGCGCCGAAGTCGACATTGCAAAACAGCGCGATCTTGCGCTTCACGTCATCGCCCAGTGGACGCTCGGTGCGGCAGATGAGGAAGTCGGGTTGAATACCGATCTCCATCAGCTCGCGGACGGAGTGTTGCGTGGGCTTCGTCTTCACTTCCCCTGCCGCCGCGATGTACGGCACCAGGGTCAGGTGCACAAACATGGCGTTCTCTTTTCCGACTTCACGACGAAACTGTCGAATGGCTTCGAGGAACGGCAAGGATTCGATATCACCGACCGTCCCGCCGATCTCGACGAGCACGACGTCGTTGCCCGGCGCGATACGCTTGATGGCGAGCTTGATCTCGTCGGTAATGTGCGGAATGACCTGCACGGTCGACCCGAGATATTCGCCGCGCCGCTCCTTCGTGATGACGTTGGAGTAGATGCGTCCCGTGGTGATGTTGTTCGCTTGCGACAACGGGCGATCGAGAAACCGCTCATAGTGGCCGAGGTCCAGATCGGTTTCCGCGCCGTCGTCGGTCACGAACACTTCGCCGTGCTGAAATGGCGACATCGTGCCGGGGTCGACGTTCAGATACGGATCGAGTTTCATCATGGTGACGCGAAAGCCGCGTTCCACCAGCAGTCGACCCAACGACGCCGCCGCAATGCCTTTGCCCAATGATGATACGACGCCGCCCGTGACGAAGATGTACTTCGGCGCCGTGGTCTGGCCGGTGCTGGTGTGCGGAGAGGACATCAGGTGTATTCCTGGCTCAGGGTCAAGTGGGCGTTCGGCGCAGTTGCCGCGGCCTCGTGCATCGCCCAACGCGCATTGGCGCGGGCAAGGTCCTCTTCGGTATCAATCCCGCCTTCAGCGTCCGACACATCAACGACGCCGATCGACAGCCCATGCGCGAGCGGTCGCAGCTGTTCCAGACGCTCGATCAGTTCCAGCGGATGCGGCGGCCAGGCCACCCACTGCCGGAGCGCTTCCCGAGTATACGCATAAACGCCGACATGCTGGCGCACGAGTGCGGCCTGCACGGGCGCATCGATCGTCTCTCGCAGGAATGGAATCGGCGCGCGCGAAAAGTACAGTGCCATTCCCTCCTCATTGCGAACAACCTTGACCACGTCCGGCTGCTGCAGGAGGTGCGGGTGAGCGAGAACCGCCGCCGTGCCAATCACCGCCCGGCCCTCCGCTACGACCGCCACCGCAGCGAATAACGCGGCATGTGACACGAACGGCTCGTCACCTTGTACGTTCAAGATGATGTCGTATCCAAGGAATTCCGGACGCGTGGCCACTTCGGCGACGCGGTCGGTACCCGACGGATGTGAGTCGGCGGTCATGACGACGGGGATTCCGTACGCGGCGCAGCAAATGCTGACCTCGCTGGAGTCGGTGGCGACGACGCAATGGTCGGCGACGCCGAGTGCGATGACGCGTTGGTGAACTCGGACCACCAGTGGGATCCCGGCCAGGAGGCGGAGAGGCTTCCGCGGCAGCCGCGTAGAACCAAGACGCGCCGGGATTACGGCCAGGACGGGCATCGACGAGTCGATGGAAACGTAGTTGCAGCAAAATTCACGCCATGTAAGATACGAAGTCTGTCGCGCGAAGGCAAACGCTTCCTCGAGCGTTCCAGTCCGCGATTCCCTTGAGCCCGCGGGCATGCCGAACGTTTGGTGGTGGATTGGATTCAACAGCCTGATTCTGGTGCTGCTGGCCATAGATCTGGGCGTGTTCAATCGCAAAGCGCATGCGGTCAGTGTGCGCGAGGCGCTTGGCTGGAGCGCGCTGTGGATCTCGCTGGCGGTGCTGTTCGGCCTGTGGATTGGCCAGGCCATGGGCCGGCAGTCCATGCTGGAGTTTTACGCCGGGTATCTGGTCGAGCAGGCGTTGTCGGTCGACAACCTGTTCGTCTTCATCCTGATCTTCGGCTACTTCAAGATTGCGCCGACGCTGCAGCATCGCGTCCTGTTTTGGGGCATTCTCGGGGCCCTGGTCATGCGCGGTGTGATGATCGGCGCCGGTGCCGCACTCATCGCGCACTTCCATTGGATCATCTACGTGTTCGGCGCGTTTCTCGTCGTCACCGGCATTCGCATGGCGTTCGGAGGCGAGGCCGACATCGAGCCCGAGGCGAACCCGGTCATCCGGCTTGTGCGTCGCATCATGCCGATCACCGCGAGATTCCATGGCGAGAAGTTCTTCGTGCGTGAGGCGATCGCGCCGGGCGGTGCGGTCCGCATCGTGGCCACGCCGCTGTTTCTGGTCCTCGCCCTGGTGGAAACGACCGACGTGGTATTCGCGGTCGACTCCATTCCCGCCATTTTTGGCGTGACGCAGAATCCGTTTCTCGTGTACACATCGAACGTCTTTGCCATTCTCGGATTGCGGTCGATGTACTTCGTGCTGGCCGGCGTCATTGGGAAGTTCCATCTGCTCAAGTACGGCCTGTCGCTGGTGTTGGGCTTTGTCGGCGTCAAGATGCTGCTGTCGGATCTGTACCCGTTGGGCATCGGCATCTCGCTGGGCGTGGTCGCCGGCGTGCTGGTGGGGAGCGTCCTCCTGTCGTTGTGGATCCCGCAACGGGTCAAGCCACCCCACGCCGATCCAACCGCCGGGCCGCCGCCCGACGCGGACTGAGCGCTACGCGGCATCTGGCGCGAGTGCGCCTGTCGCACGTGCGCTTGTCGCGCGCGCGGCCATGGCCAGAAAATTGACGAGCAGCGTCTTGCCGTGTTCGGTGAGAATCGACTCGGGATGGAACTGCACCCCCCACACCGGGTGCGACCGATGCTGCATGGCGTGAATCTCGGTCGCATCATCGTCGGCAACGGCCGTGACTTCCAATTCGGCCGGCAAGGACGAGCGCTCGACGATCAGCGAGTGATAGCGCATGACCGACAGTGGCGAGGGCACCTGGTCGAAGAGTCTGGTGCTGTCGTGCACGATGCGAGACTGCTTGCCGTGCATGACGCGCGCGGCGCGGATCACGCGACCGCCGTAGGCTTCCCCGATGGCCTGATGTCCGAGACAGACGCCGAGCAATGGGATGTCTTTGCCGGCGCGGCGGATGAGTTCCACCGAGATGCCGGCCTCCGCCGGCGTGCACGGTCCGGGCGAGACGACGATTGCGTCAGGTGCCATCGCCAGCACGTCGTCCACCGTCAGCGCGTCATTGCGGCGAACCGTCACCTCTTCGCCCAGCTCGCCCAGGTACTGGACGAGGTTGTAGGTGAAGGAATCGTAGTTGTCGATGACAAGAATCATGGAATGTCGAGACGGCGTGGCACGGCTGGTCACGACCTCGGGTGAAACTGTTTGTGGACGCTTCGAAGGTACTCGCGATCGACGTGCGTATAGATCTGGGTGGTCGCAATATCGGCGTGACCCAGCATTTCCTGCACGGCCCGCAAGTCCGCTCCTCCCTCCAGCAGGTGGGTGGCGAAGGAGTGTCGCAGCGTGTGCGGCGAGACTGCCTTTTCAATGCCGGCCAGCGTCACGTACTTGCGAAGGACCTTCCAGGCACCCATCCGGCTCAGTGGAGTCCCCTGCGCGTTGAGAAAGAGAATGCCCTGTCCGTTGCCTCGCTCGAGAACGGGCCGAAGCTCCCGCGCGTACACGGCGACGGCGCCGATCGCCGATCGCCCGATGGGCACCAGTCGTTCCTTGCTGCCCTTGCCGAACACGCGCACGAGTCCGTCCTGCAGGAGCACGTCCTTGACGGCCAGGCCGATCCACTCGGACACGCGCAGTCCCGCACCATACGCGAGCTCCAGCATCGCGCGGTCGCGAAAGGCCAGTCGTTCGTCAAGGCCCGGTGCCGCCAGCAGTCGGGTGATCTCTTCGACACTCAGTACTTCCGGCAACGTGCGCCAGCGCTGCGGCGAGTCCAGCCGCTCGGTGGGATCGCTGGTGACAATTCCCTCGGCCAAGAGCACACGATACCACGTGCGCAGTGCGGAGATATTCCGCCGGATCGAACTGCCAGCGAGTCCAAGATCCTTGAGCTGATAGATGAACTCGCGTAACGCGGCAGGCGTAATCGCCGCCACGCCAGTGATGCCGTGTGCACGCATATAGGCGGCGCAGCGAATGACATCGTGGCGGTACGCCTCGATGGTGCGCGGTGACGCGCCATCTTCGAGCGTCAGCGCGTCCTCGAAGGCCCGCACATGGAACGCACCCAGCAGCGCCGAGTCGTCGGCGTCGGCATGACTGGCGGTCATGCGCGCGCCCGGCGACGCCACACGATCACAGCGACAACGACCACCACCACCCCGGCGGCAATCGCGCCTACAA
>JBEBIR010000288.1:0-5182 GCA_040080315.1 Gemmatimonas sp. | reverse complement strand
GTCAAGTAGAGTACTGAGCACTGAGTACTGAGCACTGAGTACTGAGTACTGAGTACTCCGTTCCCGTTACCGAATTGTGAAGGTTGTCTCGCGCGAACTCTTCTGTTGACCATTGAGGTCCGTCACCTCAATGCGCAGCCGATACTCGCCGCGTGACTCACCCAGCCAGTCCAGCGCGATGTATTCCACCTGAGTGGCGCGTGCTGCGACTTTGCGGTCAAACGAGAGCATGAGTCGATCCGAACTGCTTTCGCCCTGTCGAAGCACCGCGCCCACTCCATCCAGCACGCGCATGGCCAGCGCCGCCGCGCCGGTTCGTTTGACGCGCTCCACCGCGATGGACACGCGATAGGCATTCGCCTGCGTCTGCTCGACGAGCTCGTAGATCTCCCAGGCCAGCCCAATCTTGGCGCCTGAACGAAACACCCCGTTCGATGGCTCCACTCCCAGCATGCGCCAACTCGTCGCGTTCGCCGGCGGCTCCTTCGTGCTCGCGTTCGCGAGCAGCACGTCACTCAGTCCGAACCCCTTCGCGCTGTCAGGCTCCGCCCGAAGGATCGCGCGCGTGGCGCGGCCAGCGTCGCGCTGCATCGCCTCCACGCGCACGATGCTGACGCCCTTCCCAATGCGACGAACCCAGGCGCGCGTCGCGGACTTTGTCACGGAATCGGCGTTGAGCGCACGCTGTGTCGACTCGACGCCAGTCGTCCGCGCCATCCCGTCGTAAATGCGGATGTCCACGGTGACGTCGGGGTTCGCGATCTCCACATCGCGCAACAGCGACTCCAGTGAAACATTGGCGGCCACCACCAGGTCTGCGGAATCACCCGTCGCACGGAAGCGCGTGAGACGCACATCCATGCTGTCTACTCGGCTCAACAACCCAAGGTTGTCCCAAGACACCGGCTTGACACTCTTGACGTCAGCCACGTACTGCTGATCGGGCAACGGCAAGCGCGCGGTGGCGAAACCAGCCGCCATATCGAAGAAGAACACATCCCCCGACCGGTACTGCCAGACAATCGTCGCGCCGCCCTCTTCACGGCTCGACATGAGCGGTTGCGAGCCAAAGTTGGTGTCCACGGATTGCTGCACGCTGGCCTTGCCGGGAATCGTCATCTCCTCGTCAGGCGGTCCATAGCGCACGAAAATGTCGCCGCGGTCGGTGTCGGCACCGCGCAAACCGAGATCGTCGTTGGACCAGCGCATGTCGGCGTACACCACGCGCGAGATGAACTCCAGCTGATGCTCATTCTCGGTCGTCGCCACGAGTGGATCACTCATCAGCCAGTACAACTGGCTCAATACCTCGCCCTGCGCGACGCTCAACCTCGCCATCGACACCGAGTCGCCCGCGCGCTTGCCGGTCAGCACGTTGGCTGATGGAGGCACGACCCGGGTCAGGCGAAAGAGACTGGCGCGTTCAACAGGGTCCAGCAGGGATAGCGCCGAGTCGAACACCACCTTCGCCTGCGCGTCGCGCCCCATCCGATGCAACGCCAGTCCCGCAGCAAATCGCGATTGCGCGTCAAACGGGGAGCGTGCGGCGCGCGCATTCGCAATGGTCAGCAGCTCCGCCCACCGCGCACGTTCAGCCAGCGCCATGAACAGATGTCGGCTGTAGCGCAAATTGGTCGGGGCGATCGCCTCGGCGACTCGGTAACGCTCCAACGCGGCGGTGTAATCGGCCGTTCCGGTTGGGGGTTTGATCTTCTTCGCAAACGTCTCCAGAAAATCCTTCGCGAGACCGCGGCGCCACTGGGCGTTCGTCTGCAGCTGAACATGTCCGCCGTTGACAGGAATGGCGAGATTGACCGTCGTTTCGTAGCGACGCCAGATGGCGTTGCCGATTTCGTCAGCCCCCATGGCCATGAACAGCGAGTCGTCGATACGGGTGGCCGCCTTGAACGCGTTCTCCATCTGTCGCGACGCCGCAAAGTGCATTGAGGCGATATCGGACTGCAGATTGAACCGTCCCAGCGTCACCCAGTACTGCGCGCTATCGGGCGCGTGCTTGGTGGCCAGCCGGAGTGCGCTGTCAGCGCCGCGCAACAGGTTGAGCACGCGCGCATCGCCGATGTATCCGCCGCGGCGACCTGATTTCGCCATGGCCCAATGCAGGAGCCCCTGCTGATGCCACGCGGCCGCGTTCTTCGGCTGCCGGCGCAGCGCCGAGTCAAGGAAGGCGAGGGCGCGACTGGAGTCGCCGGCGAGCGCGATGGAGTCGGCGCGCCTGGCAACCGCATCGGTGGTCGGACGCAGAGGCGCGGGAACCTGCGCGGCCAATCCCGCGGCACTTCCGCAGATCAACGACAGGAGCGCAATGAAATGGGACATGGTCATGCGCCCAAGGTTGCTGACCATATCGCATGGATGTCAAGAGAGCCCACGAACGATGAAACGCCCCGGAGCTGATCTCCGGGGCGTTTCGTCATCCAGCAACCGCGTTGTCGTCTACCAGCGATAGTGCGCGAACGCCTTATTCGCTTCCGCCATGCGGTGCGTGTCTTCCTTCTTCTTGATCGCGTTGCCTTCGCCCTTGCTGGCCGCCAGCACTTCGTTGGCCAGCTTTTCGTTCATGCTCTTCTCGTTGCGATCGCGCGAAAAGCTGATCAGCCAACGCATGGCCAGCGCGGTGCGACGATCCTGACGCACTTCGACCGGCACCTGATACGTGGCACCACCGACGCGACGGCTCTTCACTTCCACAACCGGCTTGAGGTTGTTGAGCGCCTGCTTGAACACCGCCACACCGGGCTGCGCGGTCTTCGCTTCGACGATGTCCATCGCGCTGTAGAAAATGCCTTCGGCGGTGGACTTCTTGCCCTGAATCATCAGGACATTGATGAACTTCGAAACGGTCTGGCTGTCGTAGCGCGCGTCAGGCAACACGCTGCGCTTTACTGCGCTCTTGCGGCGGCTCATTTCTTCTTGGCTCCTGCGGCTGCAGCGCCCTTCTTGGGTCGCTTGGTGCCGTACTTGGAACGGCTCTGGTTACGTCCGTTCACACCCGATGCGTCGAGTGTGCCGCGAACAATGTGATAGCGCACACCCGGCAGATCCTTCACACGACCACCGCGCACGAGCACGATGGAGTGCTCCTGCAGGTTGTGGCCTTCGCCGGGGATATACGCCGTGACCTCGAGCTGGTTCGTGAGACGAACACGCGCAACTTTGCGCAGCGCCGAGTTGGGCTTCTTGGGCGTCGTCGTGTAGACGCGCGTGCACACACCACGCTTGAACGGATTGCTCTTCAGCGCGGGCGCTTTGGACTTCTCCACCACGTCCTTTCGGGCGCGACGGACCAGCTGATTGATGGTTGGCATTCGCCTTGTGAGTGTTCGGGGACCTACATCTACGTGAATCGCGCCGGCGATGTCTCCTTCTGCGTTAGCGATCAAACGGCATCACTACCTTCAACGCGGAGACACCAAAACGCCCGCCACATGCGATCCTGCACGCATGGTTTGACGGGCACTGCCAGTCGCGGCACGGAACAGAATCTAAGAATAGCCGGTTCAGAGGGTGTGGGTCAACCCATGACCTTGGCGGGTGGTTCGATTTCGGCATTACGCACATCTACCGCAAATCGTTGTCAATTAACAGTTTGCGCCAATTCTCGTCTCACCGGGTGAGTTGTGGCGTTTCCGCGCCGGACCCCGACGCAACATTTGGGCGACGAAATGGGTCAAACGAGCATCATACTGCAGTAAAGACCGTAGTTTCGATAACAAGCACTGAGTCTTCCCTCTCCAGTCTTCCAGTCTTCCAGTCTTCAGTCTCCCGTCTCCGCTGTTCCGTCTGCCGTCTTCCGTCTCCAGTCTCCCGTCTCCCCGTCTGTACTTCCTTTGTCCCCCGATTTTCAGTTCCGCCTCCAGCACGCCATCGACGCCAACTTCCAGATCGACCGGGAGTTGGGCGGCGGCGGCATGTCTCGCGTTTTCCTGGCCACTGAGCGCGCGCTCCAACGCCGCGTCGTGATCAAGGTGCTGCCGCCGGAATTGGCCGCGGGCGTCAATGTCGAGCGTTTCCGTCGCGAGATCCAATTGGCGGCGCAGTTGCAGCATCCACATATCGTGCCGTTGCTGGCCACCGGCGACGAAGACGGCATTCTGTGGTTCTCGATGCCGTTTATCGAAGGCGAATCACTGCGCGGTGCGCTGACGAAAGCCAAACGCCTCCCGGCGCGCGACGTCGTTCGTATTCTGCACGATGTGGTCGATGCGCTGGCATACGCGCACGCGCGCGGCATTGTGCACCGTGATATCAAACCCGACAACATCCTCACGTCGGGCATGCACGCGCTGGTGACGGACTTCGGTGTCGCGAAGGCCCTCAGTGCGGCCATCCCGATGGCCGGCGGGACGTCCACCGGCATGGCGATTGGCACGCCGGCGTACATGGCGCCGGAGCAACTGGCCGCCGATCCGGCCGCCGATCATCGCGTGGACATCTACGCCGTTGGACTGCTGGCGTATGAATTACTCACCGGCCGCTCGCCGTTCGGTGGATCATCGCCGCAAGCAACCATGGCGGCGCAGCTCACCGAAACGCCAAAGCCGCCGCATCAATTCGCGGACATTCCGGAAGGGTTGTCTGCGGTCATCATGCACTGTCTGGAAAAGGACGCCGCCAAGCGCCCGCAGTCGGCGCAGGCGCTGTTGACCGAACTCGAGGCCCTGCCGCCCATGTCGAGCGGCAGTACGCTCGCAGCGCGGCCGGCAACGCGACGCTGGGCACGAGTTGCCGGCGTGGTGGCCGCAGTCGCCGTGACACTCGCGGTTGCGCAGCAGATACGAAACTCGCCCGCCACTCCAGCGGCGGATACGCTGTCCGCGCGGGACGCTGGACCGGGTGGTGATCGCGCACCCGCACTGCAGATCGCCAAGAACGCGGCGAATTCCACGCTCCGTGTGAAGCCCGAGACCGTGGTGGTGTATCGCAACAGCACCGACAGCGCGTCGGGTATTCAGGTGCCGGTGGTGATTTCGCGCGCTGAATCACTCGCCATCACCGCCGCGGTGCGTCAGCGTATCGCCGATGCTGAGGCGATGAAACTCGCATCCCGGCCAGCGCCGGCGGCGTCCGGCGCGGCGAAAGGGGTCACCACTTCCTCACAAACTCGGGTGCTTGTCAGCGACGGTCCGCTCACGCCACTGGATCGCGAGCAACTGCTCATCGA
>JBEBIR010000287.1:0-5185 GCA_040080315.1 Gemmatimonas sp. | reverse complement strand
CAGGACAGGATTCTTGAGATCCATCATCTGCGGGACGCGTCGACGCGTCGGTCCAAACAGCTCGCGCTGGGCAGGCGTGGGGCACTCGATCTGGTCGTCCGACGCGCCAAGATATTCGCGCAGGAACTCCGCCTCCGGCGCGAGATACATCCGCTCACTGTGGGTCGTGAGCATCCCGTCCTGGATGTTCATGCCCGGGTTGAGGCCCAACTCCGCAACCTTGCGGAGGATGATGCCCTGATCGGCGGCCTGCTGCGCGTCCTTCGCCATCAGCATGATCCAACCCGTGTCCAGCGCCGCGTAAAAGTCGTCGTGGCCGCAATGCACATTGAGCGCGTGCTTCGTCAGCGCGCGCGCGCCAACCTGCAACACCATCGTCGACAGTTTGCCGGGCGCGTGGTAGTACTGCTCCATCGCGTAGACAAGGCCCTGCCCCGACGTGAAGTTGACCGTGCGTCGACCGGTGACGGCGTACGCCGTGGCACCGCCCTGCGCGGAGTGCTCACCCTCGGTTTCGGCCGCAACCTTTTGCTGGCCCCAGACGTTGAGTTCACCCGACGCGAACGACGCCTGATAGATCTCACCGCCTTCGGTAGACGGCGTAATGGGATAGAACACTCCGCCCTCCGTCACGCGCGTCTCGACATACTGCGTAACGAGTTGATTGCCGCTGCAGGTCACGCGGATGCCTGGATACTTCGGCTTCGTGCGCGATGCGGACAGGGCGCTTGGGCGGAGATTGGTCTTGGTCATGTCTGAACGGGACGCGGGGGCTTCGTCGGCGGCGATATCGCTCTTGGAACCAGCGCTACGGCGCGAAGACGCTCGGTGTTGGCCTACACACCGATATTGGGGGGATCATCGCATTTGAACGATGCGCACGTGACCTGCCAAGCGCTACCGGCATATGGCCTTCCGGCGAGCGTTCACCCCCCATTTCGGCCCTCGGCGAGGAACCCGAGGCAGCGGATACCGGTTCATGCGACCGCGCAACATGAGATGACTGGGGTCTGGACAGGCCCGTGAAGCAAGTTGATGGTACGAGCGGCAGGATCAACTCCACGGAAATTCTGTTGGGAGCATGATGACGTGATCACCTCGCGCCAACCGGTATTTCTCGGACTTGACATCGGCACCAGCGGTGTCAAGGTGATTCTCGTCACAGCCTCCGGTAAAGTGGAGGCCACGGCGCTGTCGCCGCTCACCCTGTCGACGCCGCAGCCGGGCTGGGCCGAGCAAGACCCGGACGACTGGTGGTTGGCGACGATCGCGTCGGTGAAGCAGTTGCTGACGCAGCGACCTCAGCACGAGGTGATCGCTGTAGGCATCTCCGGCCAGATGCATTCGTCGACGTTTCTCGATCGGCACGGCCAGGTGATTCGCCCCGCCTTGCTCTGGTGCGACGGTCGCACCACCGACGAATGCGCAGAGATCACGATGCGGGCGGGTGGCGAATCGCAATTGCGTGACTGGGTTCGCAACCCCGCGCTGGAGGGGTTCACACTGCCCAAGATCCTCTGGTTGCGGAATCATGAGCCCGACTCGTATCGGCGTCTGTCCACCGTCCTGTTGGCGAAGGACTACATTCGCTATCGACTGACCGGCACCGTGTCGACGGAGCCGTCGGATGCGTCGGGAACACTGATGTTTGATCCGGCAGGCATGTGCTGGAGTGACGCGTTGCTAACCGCCGTCGACGTGCCGCGCGGTTTCCTGCCCGACGTTGCCGCCTCGGCGGCAATTCATGGACGCATCTCCGCCGAAGGCGCGCGACTGACTGGACTGACCGAGGGCACGCCCGTGGTGGGCGGTGGCGCGGACAACGCGTGCGGCGCGGCCGGTGTCGGTGTCGTGACGCCGGGTGAGGTCGTCGCAAGCTGGGGAACATCGGGAACCATGTTGGCTCCCACCGCACAACCACTGGTTGATCCGGGGTTGCGCGCCCATACGTTCTGTCACGTCGCACCCGGGGTGTGGTACCTGATGGGCGTCGTGTTGTCGGCAGGCGGCGCGTTCACCTGGTACGCCGAACAGTTCGCGCGCGACCTCGGTAGCGAGCGTGATGTGTTGCGGATGCTGGACGCCGAAGCCGAACGCATCGCGCCCGGCGCCGATGGCGTGACGTTTCTGCCGTACTTGCAGGGTGAGCGCACCCCGCATCGCGACGCCTCGGCTCGCGGGGCCTTCCTGGGACTCAGCCTCGCGCATTCTCGTGCGCATCTCACGCGCGCGGTGCTCGAGGGAGTGTGCTTCGCCTTGAAGGATTCGCTGCGCATTCTGCAAGCGCTTGGCGTTTCACCACGGCAGATGCTGCTCACCGGTGGCGGCGCACGCAGCGCACTCCTTCGACGAATGCAGTCAGAAATATTCGGACTACCGGTGACCACCGTGAATCGCGAGGAAGGACCGGCGTACGGGGCGGCGCTGCTTGCCGCCGTGGGTGCTGGCGCATTTCCCGACGTGTTCACGGCCATGGCCGCAACGCTCGTGCGGGCGCCCCTGCAACATCCCGACGGCGCCGCGGTGGCGGCGTACGAGGCCCCGTACGCGCGATATCGCGCGTCATACCGTACCGCAGCGCGACCGTGATCGCTACTTCGTCCAGATGGCAATGAGCCCGCAGAAGCGCTCTGCTCCTTCGCCGCCAAACGACAACGGGAGTCGTGCAGGTCCGGCGAACACCTCAATGCCAAAGATCTCGTTGGGTGGCGGCAAGAGCGCCAGGTTGGGGCGCTCCGGTTGTATCAGTCCATCGATCGCGACACGCGGCCAGCACAGAATGGTGGACATGCGACTGGAGCGCGCGTAGACGGCTCCAAGACTGTCAACCAGCAGCAATGAGGGCATGCGCGTCAGCAACTGCCAGGTGCTGACGGGTGCGCGTCGTTCAATGTCCTCGGCGGTGAGGCTCGCCGTGGCATCACCGCGCTCGCGGCGACGCGCGAAGTCCTCGTGCCGAGCGTTCACCGGGCGATTGCCAACCACCCGCACCGTGGACAGTTGAGGCGCGCGCGCGCGTTGGAGCACGATCGGGATCGTGTTGTCACCCCGATCCACTTCAGCCGTCACCAATCCCGTCGCGAATCCAACTTTGCGCACATCCACAGTGAGCAGTCCCGGCATGGCGCGTGGCACGAACACACGACCGGCGGCATCGGTGCGCATTCGCAACACCGCGCCGTCGGCGTCTGACACGGCGACGGTGGCGTCGCGCAGTGGACGCGACGCGCTGTCCGACACCGTGATCGAGACCGCTGCATCGCGCAGGGGCGCGTCACCGATACGCTCCGCAGCGGGCCGCACCACCACCGGCGCCGACGCAAAGAAAGCATCGGGCGCCACCCGCACCGGCAGGCGTCCCTGCCCCGCGGTCGACTCGACGCGCAGCAGCATCCCCACATCGCGCGGGACGCCGCACAACTGCCACGTGCCCAGACTATCGCTCTGTGTGGTCATGGACTGATCGCTCCACAGGACGCGATCGCTGACCACGGCGAACTGTCGCTGCCAGGTGAGTCGCACCGACGCGTCGGCCACGGGCATCCCGCTCGAATCCACAATCACTCCGCGAAGGTGCGCGTCCGAGGCGCCGACGTGGGATTCGCCGCAGAGCTGACGCAGCAGCGCCAATGCTCCCGGTACCGGCACGGCATGCTCGCGGGCATCGTCCGGGCGCACCGTGATGTCGAACGGCTCCGACAGCACACCCAGCGAGTCCATGAGGGGCGTCTGCGCCCGCAATCGATACTCTCCGGGAAGAATCGGCGCGAGACGACCGCGACCGCCGGCATCGGTGTGCACCTGATAGTCCGAGCCATCCAGTGTGATGCGCGTGTCGGCGCCGGACACAACGGAATCCGGCGGCGCAACACGCACCGCCAGCGTGGCGCCGCGTCCCGCATACAGCGTGCTGTCGGCGCGCTCGACACGCGAGACTTCGCCGCCAACGATGCGCACGACCTGAATGGACGTCGTCGGCGTGGTCACGGTGACACCGCGGCGACGCATGGTGGTGGGAGCCGTTCGCATCAGCTGCGGCATGCGAATGCTCCAACGACTCACCAACCACGAGCCCGACGGCAGTCGCAGGAACTCCACCGTTCCGCCGGGTCGCACGCGCTCCGTGACCGCCGGAAGATTCGTGTAGCGATACTCCAGCGCACGAAGTTCGTTGCTCGCGCGGTCGATCCAGAATGTGCCTTCGATATCACTAATCCGACGACGCTCGCGCGCCGGGCGAAATCCAACGCCGATCTGATTCTCACGACCGGGACCTGGCGGTTCGACATGGAAGCAATGCAGCGACGCAAACGACTCCGACAACAGCACGTCCGCGTCGGGTGCATGGAACACCGTCCCGTCCGCTCGGTCGACCACGTATCCGGCATCCGCCAACTCGCTCCACGACACACTGCGAAATGCATGCGTCGTGACCGAACGGGTTGACCGAATACGTTGCGCGCGCACGAAGCGCCCCGACGGATCAAGTGTGCGCTCATATTCAATCCACTCCGCAATCAACGGCGCCGCACCATCCGACAGCTCGGACGACAGCAGCGCCTTCCGCGCTTCCTCCCAGATCTCGGCCACCACGGCGCCGTCGGCGCGCTGTCCTCGACAGATGTCCTGCCCGCGCACCGCAATCGTCGGGAGGACGACCGCCGCGCCAGACACAACAATGCGTATCGTCGTCGCGCCGGTGTTGTCCACGGAGAACGCGGGCACAATCGTTGGTTGGTAGCCCACGCGCAACACGCGCGCCCGATACACTCCGCCATCGGCAAGTTTCACGAAGAACTCGCCGCGCGCGTCAGTCAGCGTGCGACCAACCAGGGCGCCGGCGTGATCCTCGAGCACGACGATCGCCCCGGTGGCCGGTGTCGCGCCGTCGAGCTGCACGACGCTTCCTCGCACCGCTTGCGCCGACATGGGGAGGGCGCTCGCCCCAACCACCATCGTCGTCGCGCCTATCCCGCGCAGGAGAGACCGGATTGTGCGCACGCTCGACGATCCCCTGCCGCCCCGCCCCAGTCAAGCCCTATGGCTGGTCCATCCAGTGCAGTCGCACACCCGCGTACACCTGTCGCGCGAACGCCGGCGTCCACAGGGTGGGCTGCTGGTCGAGTGCATTGTTCACGCCCAACGAGAGTTCCGCGGCGGCCGTCAGCCGCAGCCGAAGCTGGGC
>JBEBIR010000286.1:0-5193 GCA_040080315.1 Gemmatimonas sp. | reverse complement strand
CTGTCCACCGGCGAGACGCAGGGCACGTACGTGTGGTTTGACGCGCTGCCAAACTACCTCACCGCGACCGGATTTCCGGAAGCGGGATTCGAGCAACGTTGGCCGGCCGATCTGCACGTGATCGGCAAGGACATCACGCGCTTTCACGCGGTGATCTGGCCTGCGATGTTGGAAGCGGCAGGACTCCCGCGGCCGACGCAGGTCTGGGCGCACGGGTTCGTGCAGTTGGGCGGCGAGCGATTCTCGAAGAGTGCTGGTGTGAAACTGGACCTTGGCGAAGCCATCGACCGATACGGCGTGGATGCGTTTCGCTATGTGCTCTTGCGGGAGGTGCCGTTCGATGGCGACGGCAACTTCTCGTGGGAGCGATTCGAAGAGCGCTACACAAGCGACCTCGCGAACGCGCTCGGCAATCTCGCCAGCCGCGCCACGGCGATGGTGGAGAAGTACTGTGCGTCCATCGTGCCCGCGGCGACCGTACCGGCCGCCGAAGCCGACGAGTGGACGGACGTGGCCGCCTATCATGCCGCGATGAATGGAACGCGCGGGTGGCTGTTGCACGATGGACTGTCGGCTGTGGCTCGCATGACCGCTCGCGCCAACGAATACACGCAGGCGATGGCGCCCTGGCAGTTGGCCAAGGATCCGTCCCGCCGCGCGGAACTGGAGCAGGTGTTGGCGTCACTGATACGGCGACTGGCTCGACAGGCCGTGTTGCTGGCGCCGTTCATGCCCGGCAAGACGCAGTCGCTGTGGGAGCAACTGGGCGGCGTCGGCGCGGTGCACGCGCAACGATTCGACGATCTGGCGCGTCTTGACGCAGCGGGTTGGACCGTCCGCAAGGGCGACGGGTTGTTTCCGCGCCCTGCACCGGTGCGTGAGCCGGCGACACCAGCGTAGTCGGCGCGTTACACCGGGGGCACGCCTGTCACACCCGCGCGCGACCCTGTCACGGCCCGTACGCGTTTCGTTTCCTTGTTGCACCAGATGCCTGCGGCGCGAGTGACGTATCGCACCCGTCGATAGTAGTTCTCTTGCCAGACGTATCACCGGCACGGGAGAACTCGCCATGCATGAGCAACACACGGTGGAAACGGCGGCAGCAGGTCGTACGGCGCGCAAAGGCTTCGCGCTGGAGACGGTCCTGCTGCTGCTCATCATGTTTTCGATCATCATCCTTGCCGGGTTGTCGGCGGTCACGACACTGGCGCGCACATCGAACGCGGACTATCGCGGTGCGCGGGCGTCATACGCCGCAGAGGGTGGCGCCGACGACGTCATGTCGCAGCTCGATGCGGCCATGCAGGACGGCATCATCAACAGCTCCGATATCGCGACGTTGCAGACGCCGCAGCTGACGGGCTATCGCATGACGCAGTCCACGCAAACCACGGGTATCCCGGTCACACGAACCATCACGGCCGGCCCGTTCGCCGGGCTGTACTCGTTGAATCAACCGATCGACATTACCGTGTCGGCGCGCGACACGTCCGGCAACAAGGCCACGGCGGTGCTGTCGGTCAATGCCCAGACGATTCCGCTGTTCCAGTTCGGCGTGTTCTACGAAAACGACCTGGAAATCCTGAACGGCCCCCCGATGACCTTCGTGGGCTGGGTGCACACCAACGGCAATCTGTACGTCTCGTCAGCCAGCACGACGTATCAGAGCAACATCACGACGCCGGACAGTGTCTTCTGGAATCGCAAGGACAGCAACCAGCGACTTGCTGGTGTGGCCATCAACAACGCCGCCGGCACACCCGTCCTGCTGGATTTCGATTCGCGCAGCTTGTCCGGCCCCGCCTTCAAGACGCGCAGCACCACGCGGTTCAATGGCCGCCTGATGTCGGGCGCCTTTGGCGTGCGGTCGCTGAAACTGCCGCTGCCCACAAACATGGCGCCGGTCACGCTGGTCATGCCCTTGGACAATGCTGACCCCGCGATGGTGCAGGACGTGAAGATGGCGTGGAAGTCCGACTGGTACATCACGGTGAAGACCGGCGTGTTTCAAATCGCGGACACGAACGCGATGAAAACACAGTTCTGCGATTCACTTGTGGTGACGCGCACCGCCGGTTTGACGGTGCCGTCACTGGGCGCGTGCCGGCGCATCTTCAAGCCGCGAGTGAATGCGTTCTATGAAGGCCGCGAGGATAAGCGCCCCGATCTGGTGGACGTGTATCTGGACTCGCTGCGCATCTGGGCTGACAGTGCGCCGACCACCCGATCACCCCGCATCCTGTACTTCGAGTTCGCCACGCCAGTCATGAGCAACGCCGCGAACGACTATCTCGCGGTGCGCCTGCGCGGTGGAGCGCGATTGCCGCTGTCCCGCGTACCGGCCGATACCGGTGGCTTGACCATCGTCACCGAGCGCCCGATGTATGTGCTCGGCGACTACAACACCACGGTGTGGCGTCCGTCCGCGCTGATGGCCGATGCCATCACGTTCCTCAGTAATCCGCCTAACCCGGCGATGTTGAACGCCGCGCCGGCGTCGGCGGGCACGCGCTGCTCGGCGTCCGTCGGCTGGTGCGATGTCATGCAACAAAACATGGCGCAGCGTACGGCGCGGACCGCCACAGTGAACGCGGCGATTCTGGCCGGACACTCGGCCACGCCGTGCGACTATGCGCGCAGTGGCTGCTCAGCGCCACCGTACGGGGGTGGCCTGGAGAACTTTCCGCGATTCCTGGAGAACTGGAACGGCGTGATTTTCCGATATACCGGCTCACTGGTGTCGCTGTACACCAACCGCTTCTCGACGGGACTCTGGGGCAACTCGACCAACGTGGGATTCGCGAATCAGGGCTACTACACTCCGCCCACTCGTCAGTGGAGCTTCGATGTGAATTTCCGCTTCCCGGAGCGATTGCCGCCCGGCACGCCATCGGTCGGCACCGTGCTGCAGACGGCCTACCGCCCGCTGTACTGAGTCACCCATGACACACACGTCACTGAAGTTTCGCCTGCGTCGGCACGCCACATCCGGCTACACCCTCATTGAGCTGTTGGTGGTGGTGGCGGTCGTGGGCATCATGATGGCCGTGCTCGTGCCCCGCTTTCGCATCTCGCCGGAAACCGAGGTCCAGTTGGCGGCCATGCAAATGGCACAGGACATCGACCTGGCGCGCACACGCGCCCTGTCCACGCGCAGCGTGGTCCGGGTGAAGTTTCAATCCGGTGCGCTCAACTACACCGGTTATCTGGACGATGACAACAACGGCACCATCGGTGAGACGATTGCGGAGCGTGACGCGCTGCGTGGATTCGCCACGCGCACACTCCCGACCCGGATCAAGTTCGACCGTGGCGCGACCAGCCCGGTTCCCGATGACGCTAGCGCCGGTGACATCACCTTTGCCGGCTCGCTCGTCGAATTCGATTCCCGCGGACTCACCCTGCCCATGGGTGTGGGTGGGGTGGTGTATCTCCAGCAGATCACCAGCGAAACGGCGGTCGCCGCTATTGCCGTCTCGCCATCTGGAAACGTGCGCCTCTGGACCTGGCGCAATGGAACCTGGCAATGACACTACAACGCACTTCGTATCCGCCTCGCGTCGGTCGTTCGCGTCGCCGCGGTTTCACGATCGTCTCAATGCTGATGGCCATCATTCTGTTGGCGGTCGGTTTGTTCTCGCTGATGGGCGCCAACGCGCAGACCGTCGCCATGCAGACGCTGTCGCAGAACCGGACCAGCGCGATTGCGATTGCGCGGGGCTACATGGAACAGGTACGCACGCGCGACCCGTGGTCCATCGTCTCTGAGAGTGCGGTCGCGCTGAATAGCGATGGACAGGCGGCCAGCGGAGGTGCCTTCGTGCGCACGCTCACGGTCACCACGGTCCGGCAGAACCTTATTCAGATCGTGGTCAACGTGCAGTATCCGCGCGGCGCGCAGCCGGTGCAGCTCACGACGTCATTCTTCCGCGGTAACGGACTCTCGGGGGCCCTATGAACACCCGCATGCGCAAAGGCTTTACGCTGGCTGAACTGCTGATTTCGATGACCATTGCGCTCGTGGTCATCACGGGCGCGACCTCATTTTCGACGAACAGCTGGAAGACCCGGCGCGGTTGGACCGTGCGCGAAGGCGTCGACCGAGGCGCCCGCTTTGTCGGCCTCTCACTCGCGCGCGACTTGCAGGAGGCGGGGATCTCCATCGAAAGCACACCGACGTTCGCCAGTCTCGGGACGTTCGGCGACACGATCTCCGTGCTGTCGGTGCCGTATGAGCCAACGGAAGCACCGGTGTATTCCATCTACAACGATGGCGATACCCTGCCGACGTATCCGCCCGGTGGCAACTGCGGCGCCACCTGCATCGAGTTTCTGATCCCCAGCGGCACGCTGGGCCTCTCAGCAGGCAATCTCGCGCTGCTGCAGGAAGGATCGACCCGCCGCCTGTTGCTGCTGCAATCGGTGACCAATCAAGGCAACGGACGATTCCAGGTGCAGTTCCTCAACACCACATCGCTCTTGGGTCGCCCGTCCGGACTGGACAGCATGCTACTCTCCCGTTCCGGCTCGACGATCCAAAAACTCAATGCCATCGTGTATTGGCGCGACGTGTCAGCCAAGAAACTGTATCGCGCCACGTCACTCAGCAGCGCAGGGATACCGATCGGTCAGGTCATGGCCACGAACGTCGAGAATTTCGAAGCCAGCCTCTTGTTCATCAACAACGCCGAGTTCGCGTCGTACGACGGCATGGATTCCGATACGCTGAACGATGGCAACGACATCATTGGCGCAAAAGTGCGCGCGGAACTGAAGGCGGATCGAAGCGACCCCGCCGTGAACGGTGGTCAACCGATGTTGCGATGGTACGAGTGGAAAGTCGCGCCGCGCAATTTGATGTACGAGAAGAATCGCACGAACTAGGACTCCGCTCGTCGAGCGAGGGGCGTGAGGGAAGAGCAACAGCAGGTAGTGAGCGCGGGAGGGGTGAGCCGGTGAGGGTAGTGTCTACCCGCACCGCTCACCCCTCCAACGCTCGCTACCTTTTTTTCGCTCTCCCCTCTCCGTTATTTGGGCTTGCTGAAATCGACCGTCGGCACGGCGCGCGCCGCGGCGTCGGTCACCTCGAAGTACGTACGCGGCTTCGCGCCCGTGGCCTTGGCCGTCAGGACCGCGGGGAACTTGCGGATATACTCGTTATACGTGCGCACGGCACCGTTGTAGTCGGTTCGC
>JBEBIR010000285.1:0-5204 GCA_040080315.1 Gemmatimonas sp. | reverse complement strand
GTCTTGGTCTCGCGTCGTCCGTCTTCCGTCTCCCCTCTGTTGTTCAACTACCGCCACGGACGGCTCATTCCACGTTCGGGCCAGCCACTAGCTTGCACTATGACCGTTCGCCTCCGATCGATACACGGATTCGTGCTCCTGTCGGCAGTCCTCCTCACGTCGTGCCTCCCGTCGCTCAGGCGAAACGTGCCCGCCACCGCGCTGGCGCGTCGACTGGTGCTGGCGCTGGACGGTGTTGACTATCGCGACGTGATGGCGGCGCGGAGCCGAGGGCTGTTTGCCGGATTCAAGGAGCCCAGTCGACTGATTTCGACGTTCCCGTCGATCAGCGATATCGCGTGGCACGAGATCTTTCGAGTGCAGCCGCCACGCGGGTATCAGCGCATTTACTACAGCGCTGGATACAACGATGTGATCGGTGCGCCGCTCGACGCCATTCGGCCCATTGAGTTCGAGGACAGGATGGACATGGCCTTCGGCGCCAAGTTCCATCACCTCGGCGCGTATTTGATCTCGAACACGATTGCCCGTCGTGAAGTGGATGTGGCCGTGCGCGATTTCTTCACCATCAGCGGTCGGTCAACCATTTACGTGTACAATGTCGGGCCTGACGCGCTGCAGCATACGCGCGGCGACCTCGAACGATATCTGCAGCATCTCGATCGACAGCTGTCGGCGCTCGAGACCGAGTATCTGCGCCGTACAGGGCAGCCGTTGGAAATTGTCGTCCTGTCCGATCACGGTCACAATCGCGCGGTTGACGCCAAATTTCTGCCGGTGGTGAAGGCGCTGGAGGCGCGGGGATTTCGCGCGGCGGAGCGTCTGCGATCGCCGACCGATGTGGCGTTCAGCGTCGATGGCGTGACGACCGGATTCGGCGTCTTTGCTGCGCCCGATTCGCTGGTGGCGCTGTCGCATTTGCTCGCTGGCGTTGAAGGCGTCGACATGGTCTCGCTGCGCGTGAGCGACACCAGTTTTGTGGTACGCAACCTGTCGCAGCACGCGCGCATTGACCGGCGCATGGGAATGCGCGGCGATCGCTACCGCTACGTGCCGCTAGATGGCGATCCGCTGCGATATGGACCACTTGTCGAACGCATGAAGCGCGAGGGCGTGCTTGATGGCGATGGGTTTGCCGATGGTCCGACGTGGGTGCGCTACAGCGCGACGGCCGATTTTCCCGCCGCGCTGGTGCGTATCGTGCGCGGGCACACGGTCGTGACGCTCAATCCGGCGCCTATTCTGGTCTCGATCGCCGACGCCTATCGTGTTGGTCTGGGCATGGTCTCCATCGCCAACCGCATGCGTCCGTTGGGTGGCACACATGGTGCGCTGAGCAATACCAACTCACTGGGCGTCTTGATGACGAATTTTCGAGAGACGCGCGATGACCTGACGACCAGTGTGAGCGACCAGTTTGGCGGGTTTGCCGACCTGAATGGCGTGCGTATCAAGTCGTCTGGCGCGCGCCTCACGAGCGCGTGGCTGATTGGGCGCGACCAACGCAGTCCGTTATTTGGCTTCGGTGATGCGTCGGCCAATGGCAAGGGCCGGGAAGCGCTGGAGATGTGGATTACGCCGAAACAGCTCGACTGGGCGGAGGGTCGGGGGATTCTCTTTGTCGACGTGCGTCGCGCGCGACGTGATAACCGCGCGTCGGCGTTGGTGGGCACCAGCTATCTCCCGATGCCAGAGCCCGCCGCGCCGTCGCTCGTCACGGACGGATGGGCGGCCGCGCCGGATCGCTTGCACTATGTCCTGCCGTTGTCGCGCGTCCTGGTGGCATCGCTTGAACCGGACACCGAGTATGATGTGCGCATTGTGCTGGACCGACTATCGGCGTCCGGTCGCGATTCGCGCGTCACCTCGAAAGCCATTGCGACGATTACGGTGCGCACCGATGCCAAGGGTGAGGTCTGGCCTTACTGAGGGTCGTGGCGTAGCATGGACGTTGTGCGTCCGCCGTTTCTGGACTGCACACGACGCAAACCCGACCCTCAGGACTCGAACATGCGCCCGACTCGATTCTCCCCGGCTCTTTCGCTCTCGCTGGCGTTCGTCGCGACCACCTCCATCGCATCGGCCCAACCCGCATCTGGCACACGGCTGCTGCGGACCCCGTCGGTTAGCGCGCAGCACCTTGCGTTTGCCTACGCCAACAATATCTGGGCCGTCGAACGCGCCGGTGGAGCGGCGCGACGGCTCACGAGCTTCCAGGGACAGACACAGAATCCGAAGCTGTCTCCCGATGGACGGGTGATTGCGTTCAGTGCGGAGTACGCGGGAAACACTGACGTCTATACGGTGCCGGTCGAAGGCGGACAGCCGGTGCGGCTCACCTGGCATCCTGGCGCCGATCTGGTGCAGGGTTGGACCCCGGATGGACGGACGATCGTGTTCGCGTCCGGACGCGCGACCTGGGCGGCCAACGGTGTGCCACGATTCTGGACGGTGCCAGTCGGTGGCGGCGTGGAGGTGCCGATGCCGATGCCGCGTGCCAATCAGGGCAAGATTTCCCCTGACGGCGGACGCGTTGCGTATCGGATGCCGTCTTCATGGGACGAGGAACGCCGCAACTATCGTGGCGGTCAGAATCGGCCGATCTGGATCCTGGATCTCAAGACGATGGCGGTGGACACGACGCCCTTCGCCGGTTCAAAGGAGATGGATCCCGCGTGGCTTGGTGATGTGGTGTACTTCCTGTCCGATCGTGACGGGGTCTCCAATGTCTGGTCGTACGACACGAAATCGAAGAAGCTGGCACAAGTAACCAAGTTCACCGATTTCGACGTCAAGTCACTGGATGCTGGCGCGGGTGTCGTGGTGTTCGAACAGGCGGGATATCTCCACGAGTATGACCCCAAGGCTGCTCGATCCCACGTCGTGAGCATCACGGCGGCCGGTGACTTTCCGTGGATGATGGCGCAGTGGAAGGATGTGTCGACCCGCATTACCACGTTGGCCCTGTCATCCACCGGCAAGCGCGCCGCTGTGGAAGCGCGCGGGGAGATCTTTACGATTCCCGCCGAGAAGGGTGATGTACGCAACCTCACCAATTCGAGTGGGTCGGCGGAGATTGCGCCCATCTGGTCGCCTGATGGTCGGTCCGTGGCGTACTTCAGTGACAAATCGGGCGAGTACAAGCTGATGATCGCGGCGCAGGACGGGATTGCCCCGCCGCGTGAGATTGTGTTGTCGGAGCCCAGTCGCCCGTATTCGCCGACGTGGTCGCCGAACGGTCGCAAGATCGCGTATCAGGATACGCATTTCCGCGTGTGGTTGGTGGACGTGGCCACTGGCACATCGAAGGTTGCCGACACGGATCCGTACTTCATGGCGGATCGGTCCATTGTTCCGGTGTGGAGTCCCGATTCGCGATGGCTCGCGTATCCCAAGCGCCTCAAGTCGCTGTTCCGCGCGATTTTTGTGTACGACGTCGAATCGGGTCAGGTGAAACAGATGACGGATGGTCTGGCTGATGCGACCACGCCGGCATGGGACGTCAACGGCAAGTATCTGTGGTTCTTTGCTTCCACCAACTTCGGACTGAATTCGTCGTTGCTGGATATGTCGAAGTACGATCGTCCGGACACGCGCTCGTTGTATCTGGCGGTGCTGTCGAAAGCAGAACCTTCACCGCTGCTCCCCGAGAGTGATGACGAGATCGTGCGCGCCGCGCGGGGCGACAGTGCGCGTGTGCCTGCGCCGTCAGACAGCGCGCGCACGCCCGCTGCCGCGGCGCCTGCTGCGGCGCCGGCCCGTGCAGTGGCGATTGACTTTGACGGCGTGCAACAACGGGTGGTGGCGGTGCCCGGCATCGTCGACCGCGACTACTCGCAGTTGCGAGCCGGACCGGCGGGTACGGTGTTCTTCATCGAGCCGGTACAGGCGACCGGTACCGGCGGCGGCGCGGCCGCTGGTGGTGGCGGTGGGGGAACGCTGCATCGCTATCAGCTGTCGACCCGGCGTGCGGCACCCTTTGCACCGGGCGTCGCGCAGTACGTGGTCAGTGCGGATGGACGGAAGTTGCTGTATCGCACCGGCGGTGCGCAGGCCGGATTGTATCTCGTTGATGCCGATCGCGCGGTGCCCGCTGCCGGCACGGGTCGACTGACTGCCACACTTCGCGCGTATGTGGATCCGCGCGAGGAGTTCAAACAGATCTTCAACGAAGGATGGCGCAACGAGCGCAACAACCTGTATGTGCCGAACATGCACGGATCCGACTGGGCGGCCATGAAAAAGATGTATGAGCCGCTGCTGCCGTTTGTGATGCATCGCGCGGACCTGAACTACCTGATGGACAACATGGGTGCGGAGATCGCGATTGGGCATTCGTACGTCCGGGGCGGCGAGATGCCTGAGGTGCCCAATGGCAATGGCGGTTTGCTGGGCGCTGATTTCGCCGTGGAGAATGGTCGCTACCGCATCACGAAAATCTACGACGCCGAGAGTTGGAATCCGGAACTGCGCGCACCACTCGCGACACCTGGGGTGGCAGTCGGTGTTGGCGATTTCGTGCTGGCCATCAACGGTGTGGCGCTGATCGCGCCCGACAACATTTTCCGCTTACTCGATGGCACGGCGAACCGGCAGACCGTGTTGACGGTGAATGGGCGCGCGGATATGCAGGGCGCGCGGCAGATCACGGTGGTGCCGATCGCCAACGAACAGGGGCTTCGCACGCGTGCCTGGGTGGAACGGAATCGGCGCATTGTCGATTCCCTCTCGGCCGGCAAGATCGCGTACGTGTATCTCCCCAATACCGGGCAGCCGGGATACACGAGCTTCAATCGGTACTACTTCGCGCAACAGGATCGCTTGGGCGTGGTGGTGGATGAGCGCTACAACGGCGGCGGATCGGCGGCCGACTACATCGTCGATCTGCTGGGTCGCGACTACGACGGGTACTTCAACAACCCCGTTGGTGATCGCTACCCGTATACCAGTCCGGCCAACGGCATCTGGGGTCCGAAGGTGATGATCATCAACGAAATGGCGGGCTCGGGCGGCGATCTCATGCCGTACATGTTCAAGCGGCGGAAGCTCGGACCGCTGGTTGGCATGCGTACATGGGGCGGACTCGTTGCGACGACCGATACGCCACCGTTCGTGGATGGTGGCTCCATGATTTCCCCGCGCTTCGGATTCTTCTCGCGCGACGGAAAATTCGCGGTGGAGAACGAAGGGGTTGGCCCGGACAT
>JBEBIR010000284.1:0-5213 GCA_040080315.1 Gemmatimonas sp. | reverse complement strand
GCCGACGTGGTGTCGTTGCATTGTCCGGCGACGCCCGAGACGCGCCATCTGATGAATGCGGAGCGGTTGGCGCTCATGGGGCCGACGTCGTACCTGATCAACACGGCGCGTGGTGATATTGTCGACGAGTACGCGTTGACGAACGCGTTGCGCGAGGGCCAGATCGCCGGCGCGGGGCTCGACGTATATGAGTGGGAACCGACCGTCGTGGCGGAGTTGCGCGAAATGGAACGCGTGGTGTTGCTGCCGCACATGGGCAGCGGCACCATTGAGACACGGACCGCCATGGGCATGCGTGCGCTGGCCAATATGGACGCGTTTGTGGCCGGGAAGCGCCCGCCGGATCTCGTCGAGTTCTGAGGCATGGCGGACGCATGATGGTCCACGCCGGCTTGCTGGATGATGTCAGCGCTGCGCCGCCCAAGCCCCTGCGCGTCGGCTCGCTCGATCACTATCGCGAGGTGCGCTCACGCTTCCTGCCGCACGCGCATGATCTCGTGGTGTGCGTGCCGCCGGAGTATGATCTCGACCCGGAACGTCGATTCCCGGTGCTGTATCTGCACGAT
This sequence comes from Gemmatimonas sp., assembly GCA_040080315.1. Taxonomy (GTDB): domain Bacteria; phylum Gemmatimonadota; class Gemmatimonadetes; order Gemmatimonadales; family Gemmatimonadaceae; genus Gemmatimonas. The sequence continues at coordinate 4,647 of JBEBIR010000284.1, read as the reverse complement.
GGCCAGAATGTGTTTGACGACCTGCCGATGTCGCCCTTCGGCGTGCAGTGGGGCGTGGACACGACGGCGCGTGCCCTCATGCATGCCGGCATCATCGAGCCGATCATCCTGGTCGCCATCGGCAACGCGGGGCGCGACCGCATTGATGAGTACACCCCTACCCGCGACAGCACGCACGATGCGGGCGGGATGGCTGATCGATACGGACAGATGCTGGTGTACGAGGTCAAACCGTTCATCGACCACCACTATCGCACGCGCCGCGGCGCGCGCGACACGGGACTGGTTGGCAGTTCGCTGGGCGGTCTGCTCACACTGCATCTGGGGCTCACGCATCCCGCGATCTTCGGCAAGTTGGCGTTGCTGTCACCATCGGTGTGGTGGGACGATCGGTGGATCGTGCGACAGTTGAGTCTGTCCGACGACCGGCGACCGACGTTGTCGATTTGGCTGGACGTAGGCACCGGCGAGAAGCGCATGCTGAAAGGCACGCGCTTGCTCCATCGCATGCTGGAGCGCAAAGGCTGGCAGGAGGGTGTTGACTTGCACTATATGGAAGCCGACGGTGCGCTGCATGACGAACGCGCCTGGGGACATCGCACGGGCCTGTTTCTCCGATTTCTTTTTCCGGCGCATTGACATGGAAACGTTCAACGGATTTCCGCCACGGGCGATGACCTTTCTGCGCGGTCTCAAGAAGAACAACCGCAAGGACTGGTTCGACGCGCATCGCGACGATTACGAAGATGCACTGCGCGCCCCAATGCGATTGCTCATCGAGGACGTGGATGTGCGTCTGGCGGCATTCATCCCGGAGATTGTCGGGTCGAAGAAGTCGATGTTCCGCATTCATCGGGACGTGCGATTTTCGAATGACAAGTCGCCGTACAAGACCAATGTGGCCTGTTGGTTCCCGCATCGGGATTCAGGTGGCGGCGTGGGTGGCGAGGCGGTGCATGGTGGCGCGGGGTTCTACTTTCACATGGAACCCGGTGAACTGATGTGTGGCGGCGGCATCTGGATGCCACCACGACCGGCCCTGAATCGCATCCGCGAAGTGCTGGCCGATGACTATGAAGGTTTCGCGGAGATCGTCACCAACCGCGTGTTCAAGCGGCGATTCGGGGCACTCAGCGGGGAGTCGATGCTCACCCGCATGCCACGCGGCTATGAGCCCGATCATCCGGCGGGCGCGTGGCTGCGCTATCAGTCGTTCACGGCGGGTTGTGCGCTCACGCTGGACGACGTGCAGAGCCCGAAGTTGCCGGATGTGCTGGCGAAGCACTACCTGGCCATGACGCCGTTTGTCCGATGGCTGAATACGGCGCTGGGGTTGAGGCCAAGCTCGGCGCGCTGAACGGCTTGGACGAATTGACCTTTCCGACATTCAGGCGACAGGCGACTTTTCGGGCGATCCCGCACGAGCGGTTGCCATTTCGATATCGGTGAGGTCAGGATGTGTCGGAACATCAAGACGCTGGCGAACTTCGAGCCGCCAGCAAGCGATAGTGAGATTCGCGCATCGGCGCTGCAGTTTGTTCGGAAACTGAGCGGAACGTCAAAGCCGTCGCGCGCCAATGAAGAGGTCTTCAATAAAGCAGTCGATGACGTTACCGAGGTGGCCGAGCGCTTGATTCGTTCGCTGACGACAACGGCGCCGCCACGAGATCGGGACGTGGAGCTGGTGAAGGCGCGCGAACGCAATCGAAAGCGATTCGCTTAGGTGACCGACTCAGAACTATGGCCGTCGTGTCAGCTCGCCCTCGGCCGCCAACACTCCAAACGAGCCCCACACCGGACTTGCATCCAGTCGCTTCCATAATTCTCGCGCCTGATTCGCGCGGCCATTCAGGAAGTGCCACATGGACACCCCGTACGCGGTCGTGGCGTCGGCGACATTCGCTGCCGATGCGCTGGGGAATACCGACTCGACGGATTCGAGTCCCGCGAACAGTCGCATCAGCCGCAGGTACGTCTGATTCTCAATGAGGGTCGGATTCTGTCGCGCAATGCCGAGCGCGCTGTCCGCGGCGAAGTCGCGTGCCAGTCGCTTGAGCACCAGGTAGCGCCAGTATTGCGACGCCACCATCAGATCGGGATTCACTGATACACGCGCGCAAGAGTCCCACGCGGCCAGCGCCTGCGGGTACTTCCCATCGATGTAGTACGCCAGTGCGAGATGGTACCAGATGTTGAACTGCAAAGTGCTGAGCGGAATATTCTGTGCATTCGGCGCGCCATCCGGTTCGATCACGTCGGGCTGTCCCCGAGTGAGTGCGACCGCCTTGTCGAGATCTTGCGCCGCCAGCATCGGACGGCGAATGGTGAGATAGCGGTGTCCACGATGGCGCAAAAACCGGGCATCGCGCGGAAAACGATCGACGCCAGCGGAGAATGAATCGATGGCCTCGCGGTACTTGCCCAGATAGGCGAGCCGTCGACCGACCCAGATCAGCGCGTCGGGACTTCGGGGGTTCATGCGCAGCGTATCGGTTGCGGCGGTCAGTTGCGCGGTAAGCCGCGCCCTGGTGACATCGTCCAGTGGTGGTCGCTCCAGTTTGCGACCCGTCAGTGAGCCCCCTTCGGTGGTGAGATCAGGACCGGCCGCGGTGCCTGGTGCCCATTTAGCGCAGGCGCCAACGCCAATCGCGGCGACAATCAGGACGAAAATGCGCTGCCGACGAATTCGGCGTGGCGGATGCGAAACGAGCAGTCGGTTCATGTGTTGATGGGTACCGCGAAGCCGATCAGTCGGCAAGATTGCCTGCCATGTCGAAGTCGCTCAAGCTCACGCTGGACATCCTGATCGGCGCGGTTGCGCCCGTGCTGATTCTCAAGTACGGCACCGAACCGATGGGGACGCTGCCCGCCTATCTGGCTGCCGCGCTGGTGCCAGTGGGTTGGGTGCTGCTTGATCTTCTGGTGCTGACGCGCCGATTCAACTTCATCTCGGCGTACGGCGGGTTTGGCGCCGTCATGCGCGGTGTGCTGGCATTTTGGTACGTCGACGGCGCGCTGTTCGCGTTCAAGGACAGCGCGAGCTACCTGCTGGCCGTCCTGATCTTTGGGGGTTCAGCGTTTCTCGCCCACCCCGTGACACGCGCCATCGCGCTCCAGGGACTCGACCCCGATACGCCGGAACGAAAATCGGCGATGGACCGACTGCTGAAGGAGCCGACCGTGCTGCGCTCCCTCAAGGTCTCGGCGCTGATGATTGGTGCCACTAACCTGCTTGCCGGCCTGGTGAATTACGCCATCAACTACAAGATGGTGCTAGCGCCCTTCGGTACGCCCGCGTTCAACGATCAAGTGGCGAATGTGAACGCCATTACGCGCGTGGTGCTGGCGTTGCCCGACATGCTGGCGTTGTTCTGGGCGTTTTCACTGATGTACAAGGCGCTGTACGCGCTGCTGCCGGCTGACGAGGGCACCGACCCGCACGCCGGCGACTTCTGGGAACTGGTCAAGCGCCGGGAAGACGCGCTTTCCATGGTACATACCGGCGAGCACGGCGCAGACCCTGCGAGCGCACCTGCGGTGCAGTCTCAAGCGAATCGTCAGGCGCGCGAAGAGTTTGGTCTGCCGTGACGCGGCTACGGCTTTTCCATTCCTGTCTGGTGTCCGCGACCGTGGTCGATCGCGTGTTCGCGCACTGACTCCATGATGCGCGCCATGTCCGCCTGATAGCGGGCGCGCTCTTCGTTCGTCCACAGCTCGATATTGTGCGCCGCGCGAATCGACGCGAGCATCTCATCGACCAGTTCGCGAAGGCGGGGATTGGTGCGGCGCTCGATGCCGTTCGGGCGGGAATTCAGGGAAGGCGATGTGGTCATGCCGTAATGTCCCACTGACGGGTAGTCATGGACAAGGTCGCATCGCGTGTTCAGTGTCTGGCGACCTCGACTGTATCAAGGAGGCGATTCCGCGCGCGCCACAACGCGCCTCGCTATTCGGAATCGTCGTGCAACATCCGCACGGCCGGCGTGTCCATGTCGTCGTACTGGCCGCTTCTGGCCGACCAGACGAAGGCGAAGACGGCGATGCCCACCACCACCAGCGCGAGTGGCAAGACGATGTAGAGGACGCTCATGTCGCGCTCCGGGCGAAGGACTTGCCGTACCACGATCCCAACACCACCGTGAGCGAGCTGGTCGGCATGAGGATCGCCGCAATGAGTGGGTTGAGGAGCCCGGCAATGGCCAAAGCCGCGCCAATGATATTGTAGCCGATCGAGAAGCCGATGTTCCGACGAATGACCCGCATGGTATTGCGCGAGCCTTCGGTGAGTTCCACCAGTGCCGAAAGTCCGGGGCGCGTGAGATAGATGTCAGCCGTGCTCAAGCACGCCTCCGCGCCGCCGTGCACGCCGATACCAACATGCGCCGCGGCGATGGCGGCCGCGTCGTTCACCCCATCGCCGACCATCACCACCCGACCTGACTTCTTGAGTCGCTCGACGAACGCCAGCTTCTCCTCCGGCGATGCCGCACCAATGACGGCCGCCGGCGCGAAGCCGAGCGATGCACCCACCGCATGCACCACCTCAGGGGCATCGCCGCTCAGCATGATCGTGCGCCACCCGGCGGCGCGCAGCTGATCCAACGATGCGCGCGCGTCATCGCGCACGCGATCACCCAGTCCGGCCGC
>JBEBIR010000283.1:0-5218 GCA_040080315.1 Gemmatimonas sp. | reverse complement strand
GCTCGTTCGCCGCGCCGACGCCATGATCGCCTCAGGAGCGTGTGGCATGCCTACGTTTCTCAAGGTGGATGTCGAAGGTGCGGAAGGGGCGTTTCTCGAGGGATGCGGGAGTGCACTCCCTCCGACGGCGCGCGTCGTGGTGGCCGTGCACTCGGCGGCGGCCGATCGACGGTGTTCGGACTGGTTCGAGACGCACGGCTTTGTGCAGATGTCCTCGCCGGCCCTGCGTCGTTCGCGAGAGGGGACATGGCAGTCGGATCCCGACCTCTACGCGTTTGGTCCAGCGGCTGACCCGGATGGCGCGGCGCGGCGTGAACTGCGGCGATCGGGCGCGATCGACAATTAGCCTGGGTCCGTCCTGAAACGCCGCTTTCGGGATGGGGAACAACAGACGGGAGACGGAAGACGGAAGACTGCAGACAAAGACGGGGCTGGTCTTGGTCTTGAGTCGCCGGTCTTCCGTCTCCCCTCTGTTGTTCAATCACTCTCGCGACCCGGCTTGCCGCGCCGCCTCCGCCTAGCGATCCTTGCTTAAACCATTCCAGGAACCATCGCATTATGGGTGCAACAGACGTCTCGGATCCGCGGTATTACCACAAGGTGGTGGACTGTCAGTGGGCCTGTCCGGCGCACACCAACGTCCCCGGCTACCTCCGCCTGATCGCACAGGGTCGGTACGATGATTCGTACCTGCTCAACCGCGAGTCGAACGTCTTTCCGGGCATCCTCGGACGGACCTGCGATCGTCCGTGCGAGCCAGCGTGCCGACGCGGCCGTGTCGAGGAGACGCCGGTCGCGATTTGTCGACTCAAGCGCGTGGCCGCTGACAATCGCGGCGACATCACCGATCGCCTGCCCAAGGCGCCGCTGCTCAAGAATGGCAAGCGCGTCGCGCTGATTGGCGCGGGACCGTCTTCGCTGACCGTTGCCAACGATCTGCTTCCGTTGGGATACGACGTCACGATCTACGAAAAGAACGTCCAGCCCGGCGGTTTGATGCGGGTCAACATCCCGGCGTTCCGTCTGCCGGCGCAGGTGCTTGACGAGGAGTGCGGCTACATCATCGACATGGGCGCGACCGTGAAGTACAGCACGACGGTCGACAGTTTGTCGTCGCTGTTGGCTGAGGGCTACGACGCGGTGTACGTGGGCAGTGGCGCACCCAAAGGCAAGGAGCTCGACATTCCTGGCCGTTGGGATGCGCCCGATCAGGTCCACATTGGCATCGAGTGGCTGGCCAACATCCATTTCAAGCACAGCGAAGCCATCGAGCCGCGTGTGATCATCATCGGCGTGGGCAATACCGCGATGGATTGCTGCCGCACCGCCAAGCGTGTTGGTGCCAAAGACGTGAAAGTGATCGCGCGTCGCGGACGCAAGCACTTCAAGGCGTCTCCGTGGGAACTCGAGGACGCCGAAGAAGAGCACGTCGAGATCATCGAGAACCATGCGCCAAAGCGCTTCGTCATCGAGAAGGGCAAACTGGTTGGCATGGAGTTCGAACGTCTGGCCTGGAGCGAGGACGCCAACGGCCGCCAGACCAGCACAGTGATCGAAACGCGCATGATCCCGTGCGACACGGTGATCCTCGCCATCGGTCAGGACAACGCGTTCCCGTTCATCGAGCGCGACATTGGTGTCGAGTTCGACGCGAAGGGTATGCCGGTGGTGAACAAGGTCACACACCAGAGCACACGTCCCGAAGTGTTCTTTGGTGGAGACGCGGCGTGGGGTCCGGAAAACATCATCTGGGCGGTCGCCCACGGACATGCGGCGGCCATCTCCATCGATGCGCACTGCCACGCACGTCCGGTCAGTGAGCGTCCGCCACAGGGCATGACGCTGGTCAGTGCGAAAGTGGGCATGCACAGCTGGGCGTACGAGAACGACTACGACGCGTCGAAGCGATCGAAGATGCAGCACGAGGAGCTCACGAAGCGCTTCAGCGGCATTGGCGTGGAAGTCGAACTCGGATTCACGGCAGAGCAGGCGGCCACGGAAGTGCAGCGCTGCCTGAATTGCGACATCCAGACGCACTTCACCGCGCCGTTGTGCATCGAGTGCGACGCGTGTGTCGACGTGTGTCCCACCAACTGTCTCACGATCACGACCAACGGCGGCCCCATCGACGAGTTGCGCACGCGACTCTCGGCGCCCGCGGTGAATCTCACGCAGGAGATTTTCGTCTCGCCCTCGCTCCCGCAGACGAAGCGCGTGATGGTGAAGGACGAGGATGTGTGTCTGCACTGCGGCCTTTGCGCCGAGCGGTGCCCCACCGCCGCGTGGGACATGCGCACGTTTGATATCAAGCTGGCGTACGCCGGACTTATTGACGCACAGGTGACTCGATGAGCGGCATCAACGATTTTTCGTTCAAGATGGGCACCGTGAACGGCACGGGCTCGGCCAGCGCCAACAGCCTGCTGATGCAGGCGATTTTTCGCATGGGCATCCCCGTCACGGGCAAGAACGTCTTCCCGTCGAACATTCAGGGACTACCCACGTGGTACGAAATCCGCGTGAGCAAGGACGGCTATACGGCGCGTCCGTCGGCCGTGGATATGGTGGTCGCACTCAATCCGTCCACGTATGCGAAGGATGTCGCAACCGTGCGTCCGGGCGGATACCTCTTGTACGACTCAACCTGGCCGCTCGATCCCGATCTCGTGCGTGAAGGCATCACGATTCTCGGCATTCCGTTCGGCGGCATGTGCGTTGAGGCGTTCCAGAAAGACCGTGATCGCACGCTGCTGCGCAACATCGCGTATGTGGGCGCGCTGGCCGCGCTGCTGGACATCGACATGGATGTCGTGGGGCAGATGCTGACGGAGAAGTACGGCAAGAAGCCGCACCTGCTCGATGCGAATCACAAGGCGATTCAACTGGGCTACGACTACGCGAAGTCGCACTACACGTGCCCGCTGCCGTTCCGCCTCGAGAAAATGAACGCGACGAGCGACTCGATTCTCATGGACGGCAACACGGCCTGCGCGCTGGGGGCGTTGTATGCCGGCGCGACGGTGGGTGCCTGGTATCCCATCACGCCGGCGACGGCGCTGATGGAGGCGTTCAAGAGTTTTTGCGAGAAGTACCGCGTGGACAAGGACACGGGCCTCAACAACTACGCGATCCTGCAGGCGGAGGACGAGCTCGCCGCCGCCGGTATCACGATTGGCGCGGGATGGGCCGGTGCGCGGGCGTTCACCAACACGTCCGGACCCGGCATCTCGCTGATGCAGGAGTTCATTGGACTGGCGTACTACACCGAAATTCCGGCGGTCTTTTTCGATGTGCAGCGTTGTGGCCCGGCGACTGGCATGCCAACGCGCACCCAGCAGTCCGACCTGATGTCGCTGGCGTATGCCTCGCACGGCGATACGAAGCACATCGTGTTGTTCCCGGCCAATCCGAAGGAGTGTTTTGAACTGTCGGTGGCGTCGTTCGACATCGCCGAGCGTTTTCAGACGCCGGTGTTCGTGGCGTCCGATCTGGATATCGGAATGAACGACTGGATGGTGAAGCGTTTTGAATGGGACGACAGTTATCGCCCCGATCGCGGCAAGGTGCTGGACGCGGCCGCGTTGGAGAAGGTGCAGAAGTTCTCGCGCTATCTGGACGTGGACGGCGATGGCATTGCGGCGCGCACGCTGCCCGGCGTTGGCGGGAAGGGTGCGTATTTCGTGCGCGGTTCGGGTCATGACAAGCACGCCGCGTACACCGAGGACTCCGATGCGTATCAGGAAGTCGTCGATCGTATCGCGCGCAAGTTCGCGAACGCGCCGGCCGCCCTCCCCAAGCCGGTCCTGCATCGCCAGGACGGTGCCGAGGTGGGGCTGGTGACCATCGGCGGCTGCGACGCGGCGGTTCGCGAAGCGGCGGATGTGCTGCACGCGCAGGGAATTTCAGTAGACGTCATGCGCATTCGCGCATTCCCGTTTGGCGAAGAGGTGCGCGAGTTCATCGCGCAGCATGAACGGGTGTTCGTGATCGAGCAGAATCGCGATGGCCAACTGCGGTCGCTGCTCGCGATTGAACTGGGTTTCGCACGCGACACCATGATCCCGATTCTCGACTACGGCGGCATGCCGCTCACGGCGAAAGTCGTGGTCGACGCTGTGGCCGCGCACTTTGCCGGGGTATCCGTATGACATCGATCGCCAAGCCTCCCGTTCGCCACCCCAGTTCACGCACCAACGGATTGGGGCTCGTTCTGCGTGACTATGAAGGCGCGATGTCCACGTTGTGCGCTGGATGCGGTCATGATTCCGTCACGGCGGCGCTGGTCCAGACGGCGTGGGAGCTCGATCTCGAGCCGCATCGTGTGGCCAAGATGAGCGGCATCGGCTGCTCGTCAAAGACCACCGCGTACTTTATGAAACAGTCGCACGGATTCAACTCCGTGCACGGTCGCATGCCGTCAGTGACGTCGGGTGCGGCGGCGGCCAATCGTGATCTCACGTACATCGGCATTTCCGGCGACGGTGATTCACTGTCCATTGGACTGGGTCAGTTGTCGCACGCCATGCGCCGCAGTGTGAACATGCTGTATGTGCTGGAGAACAACGGGGTGTACGGCCTCACCAAGGGTCAGTTTTCCGCGTCGGCCGACATCGGGTCGACGTCCAAGAAGGGTGAGGCGAATGAACAATCGCCGATCGATCCCGTGTTGCTGGCGCTGACGTTGGGTGCGACGTTCGTGGCGCGGTCGTTCTCGGGCGACAAGCAGCAGCTCGTGCCGATTCTCAAAGCGGGCATCGCGCACAAGGGGTTCGCCATTGTCGACGTGATCTCGCCCTGCGTGTCGTTCAACGATCACGAAGGGTCCACCAAGAGCTACAAGTTCACGCGCGAACACGAAGTGGAATCGGTGCACACCGATTTCGTGCCGCTGCGGCGTGAGATCACCATGCCGGACACGCATGAGGAGGTCACGGTGGTGCAGATGCACGATGGCACGAGCGTCCGGCTGCGGTCGACCGCCCCGGATTACGATCCGACGAATCGCGACTCGGCGTATGCGCACGTGCGTGCCTGTCAGGCGCGCGGCGAGATCGCGACGGGGCTGCTGTTCATCGACGAAAGCAAGCGCGACATGCATGACATGATGCGGACGGTGCCGACGCCGCTGGTGGATGTGCCATTCGAGAAGCTCAGTCCGGGCAAGGCGGCGCTGGAGAAACTGATGGACCGCTATCGGTAGCGGGGTTCAGTCCCACAG
>JBEBIR010000282.1:0-5225 GCA_040080315.1 Gemmatimonas sp. | reverse complement strand
GGTCGCTCGAGCGGCCGGTGGCCGGCACGCTGTTCGACCTGATCGACGACAGCCCCGGCGAGTTCTTCGACGAGTTCGCCAAGCGCGACGTCGAGATCCACGACGTCGCGCGACAGGGTCTCCCGCACGACGGCATCGTCGAACGACAGTCGCTCACCGCCCGTCACCACGGGAAATCCATTGATCGACGCCGAGGTGGTCTGAGGATTGATTGTGCAGTCGAAGCACTTGCCGATGGCCATCAACAACCGTCCGACGTTCGGATCGGCCCCGTGCACCATCGTCTTGATGAGTGGAGAATTGACGATGGACTTGGCGATGGTATGCGCTTCGCCATTCGTTCGCGCGCCGTGTACCGACACGCGAATGAGACGCGTCGCACCTTCGCCGTCGCGCGCGAGCGTCTCGGTCATGCGGATGCAGCCGTCGCGTAGCACAGCGCTGAACGCCTGTTCATCGACCACGCCCGCTAACCCGTTGGCCAACATGGCGCATGTGTCCGAGGTGCTGGTGTCCGTGTCGACGGAGAGCGCATTGAAGGACGGCGCAACCGCGTCGCGCAGGAGCCGATCCAGTGTCGGCGCGTCAAACGCGGCATCGGTGAAGATGTAGGCGAGCATCGTGGCCATGTTGGGTTCGATCATACCGGACCCCTTGGCCACCCATGTGATGGTGGCGTCGCCGACGCGCGCCGACAGGGCCTTCGGATGCGTGTCCGTCGTCATGATGCCCTCGGCGCCGACCATCGGATCGTCCTGCAGATCGGCGGACATACCGACTACGCCGGCCTCGATCTTCTCAATGGGGAGGGGGACACCGATCACCCCCGTGGAACTGACCAGCACGCGATTCGCTGTCGTGCCCAACTCTGCCGCGGCGGCCGCCGCCATGCGACGGGCATTGGCCACGCCCGGGGCGCCCGTCGCCACATTACTCACCTTGCTGTTGGCAATAATCGCGCGTAGCCGGCCATCACGAAGGGTTTCCCGGCCGAGAATGACCGGCGCGCCGGGAAAATGATTGCGCGTGAATACGGCGGCGGCCACCGCGTCCACCTCGCTCACGAACAACGTGAGGTCACGCGCGGACGGCTTAAGGCCGACGTTGCGACTGGCGCAACGAAACCCCCGCGGAAATACCGGCACGGGGTGAAACGCGGAGGCGGGAGTTTGCATCGGCGAAAACTGTTCGAGTCAGAGAGCCGGCGCCAGCCAATCCGCTAGATTTTCAGCATGCCCATTCCTCTTGAACGTCCGCGGCGCGCCGGGTTGGCGCTGGCAAGTGCGATCGCTCTGGCGGTCCTCACTGCATCCTCGGTGTACGCGCAGCGTCCGTTGCCCGCGCGACCACTGCCCGTCGGTGACACGTCAATTTTCGCGCCCCTCACGCTGCCCACGGCAAACGAGCAACGCGCCGGCAGCGGCGCACCGGGCGCGCGCTATTGGCAGAATCGCGCAGACTATGCGTTAGCAGCCACGCTCGATACCGCCACACGAACACTGCGCGGTGAGATGACGCTGCGCTACACGAACGCCTCGCCCGATACGCTCCGTTTCATCTGGCTGCAGGTCGAGCAGAATGCGTTTCGCGACAAATCGCTGAACGGATACATCTTCCCGCAGGACTCACGCTTTGGGGCGCGCGGCTTCGAGGGCGGCTACACCATTTCGAAGTTGGATCAGCTGGTGCCCGCGGCGTCGGGTGCTGCTGCGAAGCGTGTGGCATTGACGCGTCGGCCCAATGAGACGATGCTCAAAGTCGATCTGGCGGCCCCGCTGGCGCCCGGCCGCATGGCGACCATCGAGGTGGCGTGGTCGTTTCCCGTGCCGGAGCATGGTGCGGATCGGATGGGACGCGATGGCGCGCTGTACGAAATTGCCCAGTGGTTCCCTCGCGCCGCCGTGTATGATGATGTGCGCGGCTGGAATATCGAACCGTACCTGGGGCAGGGTGAGTTCTACGTCGACTACGGTGACTACACACTCTCGGTGACCGTGCCAGCGGGCTACATCGTGGCGGCGACGGGTGCGTTGCAGAATCCGCGCGACGTGCTCACACCCACGCAGATTGCTCGTCACGCCGTCGCGGCGAAGTCCGACACCACCGTGCGCCTGATCACCGCGAAGGAACTGCAGAGCGGCGCCGCGCGACCGAAGGCGACGGGTATGCTCACGTGGAAATTCGCGGCGAAGAACGTGCGTGACGCCGTGTGGGCGGCCTCTCCGGACTACCAGTGGGATGCGTCGAGTTGGAAGGGCATCATGGCGTACGCTTATTATCGGCCGACTGCGGCCGTGAACTGGCACGATGCGGCCGATCAATCACGCATGTCGATCATGGAGTATTCCGAACGCTGGTTCCCGTATCCGTGGCCGCATATCTCGGCGGTGGAGGGACCCATCAGCGGCATGGAATACCCCATGATTGCGATGGAGAACAAGAGCGCCGATGTGTACGATCTGTTCAACGTCGTCACGCACGAGATCGGGCACATGTGGTTTCCGATGATCGTGGGCAGCAACGAACGCGTGTACATGTGGCAGGATGAGGGCTTCAACACCTTCATCAACACGTTTGCCGAAGGACGGCGCTACCCCGAGAAGGGTGATCAAATGGCGCGAGCCGCCGAGGAGCGGCGCTTGGTGGAGCAGTACATGGTGACCGGCGCCGACAAGCCGGTAAACATGAATCCCGACCGCATCAGTCCTCGCTTGCTCGGCGAAGCCTCCTACGTCAAGCCAAGCGTAGGCCTCCAGTTGCTGCGCCAGGAAATCATGGGACCGCAGGCATTCGACGATGCGTTTCGCACGTACATTCGACGGTGGGCGTATAAACATCCCACACCGACCGACTTCTTCCGCACCATGGAGGATGTGGGCGGGCGACGGCTCGACTGGTTCTGGCGCGAGTGGTTTGTCGAGAACGCGCGGTTTGATCAGAGCATCGACTCGGTGCTCGTCAGGAAGTCGGGCGACACCACGCGGGCCGCTGTGTTATTTGGCAACCGCGAGCGCGGTGTGCTGCCCATTCGCGCGCGCTTCACTTTCTCCGATGGATCGAGCGAGGAGTTCGTGTATCCGGCGGAGGTGTGGAGCACCGACAGTCGGCACTACACGCGCCAGTATGCGTTTCTCAACAAAACGCTGGTGCGTATCGAACTCGATCCCGAGCAGCGCCTTCTGGATATCGATCGGGCGAACAACAGTTGGGGAACCCCGCCGATTCGGCCCTGACTGCCGCGTTGGGTCGCCTCCCGGCACGACACGCATTAGAATTTCCAGACCGTACGCTTTTTCTTCAACTCCACGAACGTCCGTGCCGTCGCAGCCGACCCTTCGCCCGTTTGATGTCGCTGTCGCTTTGCGGCTGCTGCTCGTTCCCGAGGAACGCTACGAGCCGCTGGCGGAAGCGCTCGTGACCAGCACCAGTGCCGTGCACCGCTCGGTGGCGCGCTTGCAACTTTCAGGGCTCTGCAAGACAGCCAGTCGCACGGTGGCGCGGTCGGCCTTCAGCGAATTTCTGCTCTGTGGAGCGCGGTACGCGTTCCCGGCGGTGCACGGCCCTGAGCGCATCGGCGTAGCGACTGCGTGGGCGCATCAAGAGGTGGCGGCCTTGTACGCGGGGACCGACCTTCCGCGCGGTCTGGTGTGGCCCAGCGATCGTGGCACCGTTCGCGGCGAGTCACTCGTGCCGCTGTTCCCCAACATTCCTGCCGTGGCGCTACGCGATCCGCGGTTGCACGAACTGCTCGCGCTAGTTGATGCGTTGCGCGCCGGCAACGCTCGCGAACGACGTGTAGTCAGCGATGTGCTGAGCGAACGGTTGCTGGGCGGCGGTTCGTCCGACTGACGTCAGACGGGGACGGGCCACTGCGTCGCGCGCCACGCGACGTACCCCCCGGTCAGGTTGACCACGTCAGCGCGACCGAGTCGCTTGAGCACGCTGGCAGCAATCGCCAATCGCGAGCCGGACTGGCACTGCAGGACCAACGTGGTCGGCGGAAGTGTGCTGAGTCGCGACGCGAGTTCCCCGAGCGGCACATGCACTGCGCCAGGCAGATGCCCTTCACGCCATTCGCTGTCGCCGCGCACATCAACCACCGTGTACGATTCGGGGGCCCACGCGTCCAACTGGGCCACCGTCGTCTGGGCGGTGGCACTGACGGAGTTGCCCGCGCGAGTCCACGCGGCGAGGGCCTCATCCGCGTCGATCCATCCGATCACCCGATCAAGACCGATCATCGCCAGATCTCGCACTGCGCTCGCAACCAGCGTCGACGTTTCGGAATCGGATGCCGGAGCCAGCATCACGAGATCCACATCGTACGGCACCAAGGATCCCGCGTACGTGGAGAACGACCGAGAATACGGCAGCGAAAGCGATGTGGGGATGTGCGCTGATCCGAACGTCTCAGCGGGCCGCACGTCGAGTACCCACGCCCGCGCCGGGAGATCGACGATCATCGCCGCGTCGAGCCGCGGCGGCGTTGGGAGGCCACGCAGCACGGGTGGGCCATCACGGTTGATGCGCTTCATCTCGGCGAAATAGCGCGGCGGTTCGGGCTGCCCATCCAACACACTGGTCACAAAGGTCGTTTCATCTGTCTCGGCCACGCCCCAGTTGGAGCGCTTCTCATAGCCGACGGTGCTGGAGGGCACCGCACCGAGCGCCTTGCCACACGCCGAGCCGGCCCCGTGGGCCGGCCACACTTGCAGATGATCGGGAAGGTCGCGAAACCGTGCGAGCGAGTGAAACAGGGTGCGTGCACTGTCCTGCATGGTGTTGGCAAAACCCGCCGCGCGTTCCAGGAGGTCGGGGCGCCCGACGTCACCTACGAAGACGAAGTCGCCGGTGAGCACACCCATGGCGCCGGCGGCGCGCGGGGTATCGGTGACAACAAACGACAAGTGTTCCGGTGTGTGCCCCGGGGTGTGCACGACATCAAGACGGATGTTGCCCACCATGATGACATTGCCGTCGCGCACGAGCGTTGCGCCATCGCCCGCGGCAAATCCGTACTGCCAATCGGAGCCACCTTCCGCGGAGAGGAACAGCGTCGCGCCGGTTGCGTTGGCCAGTTCACGCGACCCTGAGACAAAGTCGGCGTGAATATGCGTCTCCGTGATATGCGAAATACGAAGCCCTTCGGCGGCCGCGACCTGCAGGTATGGCGCGATGTCGCGCAAGGGGTCGACGACGATCGCTTCACCGGTCATCTGGCAGCC
>JBEBIR010000281.1:0-5263 GCA_040080315.1 Gemmatimonas sp. | reverse complement strand
GACGCCGCCCATGTCCACGTGCCGTCGTGATCAAGCACAATCTCACCCGTCGCCGGCACCCCATTGGTCGATGCGGCCGGCGAGGTGCCGCTCTCGCGCACGGCGATGGCGGTGACTCCGTCAGTCAGTTTCGCATCGCGTGCCCCACCGCGAAGCATCGCCGTCACGCGCAGGCGCGTTCCGCGCGGCACACGAATCGGTGATACCGGTTCGATTGTTTCGCTGGTGCGACCGAGATACGCGGGGTACTGCGCAAAGAGCGCGATGTCGCCAATCCATCCACGCTCGTCAACGCGAATCGTCGCTTCGGCGTCGAGCGCGCGACCATCCTGCACGCGCAACGTCACCGGTGCCCGCACGGGACCGAGCGCCAGCATCGCCATGCCGGTCGTTGCGTCGACGTCGAGTGTCGTGTCGCGCCAAGCTTCTCCGGCGGCGCGCTGCGAGACGGTGATGGCCTGTCGTCCTTCAGCGCGCACGCGCACCGTGAGCGGCATGCCGCGCGGCACACTGGGAGGCAGATTGTCGAACGCCAACGGGGTGAGCAACGTGCCGCGGAACGCGCGAATCGGATGGACCACCGCGGCGAAACCGTCGCTACTGGTGCGCGCCGAGAGCGTGAGGAGTGCGGCGCCAATCACCGCCGCGGCAGCGGCCAGTCCGAGCGCGCGCATGAGTCGCTGCGTCAGTTGCGGAGCAAGCGACGCCGGTGCCAATCGTTTGGCAATGCTCTGCGCGGCAAAGGCGCCAAGCGTTCCCGTGTCCGCCACTTCGAGCGCACCGCGCAAGGAGCCAGCGCGCAGCGACTGTTCACGCTCGATGGCGCCAGCCAACGAAGGAATCGTGAGCACCGCCGCGTCGCGCGCGCGCAGCAGTCTGGCGACCAGCACCGCGCACGCCGCCGCAGCCACCCACAGCAGCACCGGCACGAGTCGCGGCCAGGCGAGCCAGCGCCCATCGCTCAACAGCAGCGCTCCGGCGGCGGCGGCGACTGCCAACACGGCGATAACCGCCAGGACCGACGCGGCGAGAGAACGCGACCGCAGCGACGCCTGCTCCGCCCCCAGTCGCGCGGCCAAGCTGCCCGCGCCGCGCGACGAAGCGCCGCGCGACGAAGCGCCGCGCGGAAGTACCGGTGCGGTCATGGGGTCACCCGACTGGTTATGGCGTACGTGAACAGGTTGATGCCCATCTGCAATGCTTGCTCGTGCAGGGCCGGCGGATCAGGGTACGTCCCGACGTCTTCCCACCCATTTCCGAGATCGGCGGAATACGTGTAGTACACCGCAAGACGGTTGCCGATAAAGATACCGAATCCCTGCGCCGGCTTGCCGTCGTGCTCGTGCACTTTTGGCGGACCCTTGGGCAGCTCGTACACCAGTCGATAGATCGGATGTGTTGCCGGGACTTCCACCAGCGGCCGATCGGGAAAGACCCGTCGGATTTCGCGTCGAAAACTTTCGTCGAGTCCGTAGTTGTCATCGACGTGCAGGAAGCCGCCGCGCTTGAGGTACTCGCGAAGCTGCGTGATTTCCGCTTCGCTGAGTTTGATCTCGCCATGTCCCGTCACATGCAGGAACGGAAAATCAAACAGCGCCGAATCGGTCAGCCTGACACGCGCCTCGCTGCGCTCAACCGGTAGCGCCGTGCGCTCCGCGATCGCCGTCAGCAGGTTTGGAATGCTGGAGGGGTTCGCATACCAGTCACCGCCACCGTCGTACTGCACGCGGGCAATGGCGAGTCGCCCCGGACCGGACGCGCGGTCGACTCGCGCGAATGGCGCCGCAGCCAGTGCAGAGGCGATCAGCGCAGCGGACAACAGAATCGGTCGGTAACGCTGCGACAAGAACCGCATCAGGTATCGTGGGCGAGTCGGTAGGCAAGGTTGCGGCTGGCGCCATGATCGTCCACCAGCCGCTGTACGATCTCTCGTGGCTGGAGACCCTCCGCGCGCAGCGCGTTGGTCGTTGCCCGGAGTCCGTCTTCGGTGGGTACCACAACCGACGCGCCAGCCAACACGATCACAATCTCACCGCGCGGCGGCGTCCCTTCATAATACGCGGCAACCTCAAGGAGCGTTCCCCTTTGGATCTCCTCGTAATGCTTGGTCAATTCGCGTGCGACCGCAACCGATCGGGGACCAACCGCCATTCTCGCAATGTCCTGCAGCGTCTCCACGAGACGGTTCGCACTCTCGAAGATGACCACCGCATGCGGCAGACTGGTTGCCAGTTCCAATTGGGCACGTCGCTCGGCACCTTTGCGGGCCAGAAATCCGAGAATGGTGCACGGGTGCGGCACAATGCCGGAGGCCACAAGGGCGGCCAATGTGGCGGATGCCCCCGGGATGGGAATGACGCGGATTCCGGCCCCGACCGCCGCGTTGACCAACCGGGCCCCGGGATCGGACACCAGCGGCGTTCCGGCGTCGGAGATGAGGGCCAGCGGTTCGCCGGCGCGAAGGCGCTCGAGCAAGCGAGGAGTCGCCTGTGCCTCGTTGTGTTCGTGCAGGGCCAGGGTCGGCGTGCGAATCCCGTAGCGCTGGAGCAGGATGTGGGCGTGGCGGGTGTCCTCGCAGCACACGGCCGAAACGCCCTTGAGAACCGCCAAGGCGCGAATGGAGATGTCGCCCAGATGACCAATGGGCGTGCTGACCACGTGCAGCGCCCCGGGGACGGCCGCGTCAGGCAGGAGCGTCGCCGCCCGGTCCGCCAGTTCGACCGCGAGGTCGGACGGCGAACCGGGCGCGTCGCTCTCGTGGCTCAGACGTGCTCCTTGAACTTCGCTTCCAGTGCCGGCCGCGGAACCGCGCCGACCACCTGGTCCACCAGCTTCCCGTTCTTGAAGAACAGGATGGTGGGGATCGACCGCACGTTGAAGCGCATCGCCGTCTTCTGATTGTTGTCGACGTCCAGCTTGGCCACTTTCGCCTTGCCGTCGTACTCCACCGCCAGTTGCTCGACGATCGGTCCGATCATGCGACAGGGCGCGCACCACGTCGCCCAAAAATCCACGACGGCGAGACCCTGATGTCCTTCGATCTCGGTCGCAAAGTTGTCGTCACCCACTTCCATCGCGTTGGCCATCGTGTGCTCCATCGGCGCCAAGGTCACGCAGACTCGTTCGCGCCAGTTGTCAGGATTAGTATTCGGGTTCGTCTCACGCCCCCACGACATGACCGATCCCATTCGCCGCGGTTCGCGTATCGCCCACATCGGGATCGCCACGCGTGCCCTCGACGACTTGCTGCCGTTCTTCCGTGATGTTCTCGACATGCCCGAGGTGCCGCTTGGTGACGCCGACGGCGCCGCTATTGCAGGCCTCGCTGCCGGAGACTCGCTGGTCGAACTGCTCGAGGCCAAGTCCGAAGACTCGCCCATCGGGAAGTACGTGGCCAAGCGAGGCCCAGGCATCCATCACGTGTGCATCGCCGTGGACGACCTCGACGACACGCTTGCGCGTTGTCGGGTGGCCGGACTGCGGCTAATCGACGAAACCCCGCGGTTGGGTGCCGAAGGCAAGCGTATCGCCTTCCTGCATCCCACTGCGACCGGCGGGGTCCTCATCGAGCTAACCGAATATTAGTCCGGGTGTCCAGCCCTGCGGTGCGCGGGGGCTCGCCGGATTATCGGCAGAATTCCTTGACGCCGTCCAATTTGATGTCTTCCACGAACCAGCGACCACCCTGACCAACGACCGTGGTAAAGGTCGCCCGACCTGACAGCTGCTTCTGCTGCAGGCTGACGATGTACTCCTGTCGGCCGCCGGTGATGAGACGGGCATTGTCCTCCGCAAACTGCCATTTGTCATGCGCCAGCATGCATTGCATCACAATGAGACGCTTCTCAAGCTCATCGCGTTTGATGTGCGCCGCGGTCGGTTCCTTTTCGTTCCCCCACACGGCCGACATGCCACGCAGGTCTTGCGTGCGGACCGCGGTCAGAAAGGCCTCGACGGCACCCCGCGCCGAGGTCGAGCCGGCCGGCCCGTCAAGCGGGAGAGCCAGCTGTGCGGACGTCGCGCCGCCGGACGCTGGCGCGATCGTGGTGTCCACCACCTTCTTGGTGCAGGCCGCCGACGAGATCAGGCTGACCAGCAGAATGCCCTTTCGGAATGAGAACCGTACCACGAGTGCCTCCATGCACGTTATCCTACCACTCATCGACTCATCAGAAGTGTAGCGTTCGCCAACTCCGACTGCGTTCGTCGACCGCATCCGTCCGTTCCTGCCAATGTCGCGTCCCCACCAACGGCTCTACGTGAACATCGACCACGTCGCCACGGTCCGTCAGGCTCGCCAGAGCGCCGAGCCCGATCCCGTGGCGGCGGCAGCGCTCTGCGAGCAAGCGGGCGCTGACGGCATCACCGCACACCTTCGTGAGGATCGGCGCCATATCCAAGACGACGACGTTCTGCGGCTGGCCGCAACTATCACAACGGTCCTCAATCTGGAGTGTGCCGCCACCGGGGAGATGCTGGAACTGGCTGAGCGTCTTCGGCCCTTTGCGGTGACCCTTGTACCCGAGCGTCGCGAAGAAGTGACGACCGAAGGTGGGTTGGATGTGTCGCAGAACCGCTCCGCGCTCCACGACGCGTTGGCGCGACTGAAACGTGCCGGGGTCAAGAGCAGTCTGTTCATCGATGCAGACCCGGAGGCGGTACGGCGATCGGCCGATCTCGGTGCCGATGCGATCGAGCTGCATACCGGACCGTATGCGCACGCGCCGACCGAATCACGGACCATTGGCGCGCTGGCCGAATGTGCCGCGCTGGGTGCATCGCTTGGAATGAAGGTGCACGCCGGACACGGGCTCTCGATGCACAACGTGGCACGCGTGGCGGCGATTCCGGAAATCGAAGAGCTCAATATCGGACACGCGATTGTGGGACGGGCACTGTTCGTGGGAATCGGAGACGCGGTCCGGGAGATCCGGCGCGAAATGGACCGGGCGAGGATGGAGAGACGATGAGCGCACCACAGGCCCTGATCGAGTTTTTTCAAAAGGAAGCGACCGAGTATCTCGATCGTCTCGACCAACTGCTGACGAGCGCCGAATCGGCGACGCCGGACGCGGCGACGTTTCTGACGCATGCGCGCGCCCTGCGCGGCAGCGCGACCATGACGCGTCTGGACGGACTGCCCGATCTCGCATCGACCATCGAACGCATCGCCACCGGTCTGCGCGACGGCGAGCTGCGCTGGGATCAGCGACTGCACTTTGCTGTGCACGGCGCGCTGGTGGAGTTGCGCTCACTGGTGCAA
>JBEBIR010000280.1:0-5285 GCA_040080315.1 Gemmatimonas sp. | reverse complement strand
CAATCACATCCTTGGTGGCTTTGCGATAGGCCTTCGTCGCGATGTCAAAGAGGTACACGCTTTGCCAAACGCGGTCGCTGGCGCTGAACCACAGATGCTTGCCATCGGCGGACCATCTCGGCTGGCCGGCGCTCACGTCAAATGCAGGCGACGCGTGATCGGTCGCCACGCGCGTCGCGATGTCCCACGTGATCAGATGCGCGTTGCGAATGGTTCGCGGCATGATGCCATCCTTGTGCGCCTTCCACTCGTGGAGATTTCTCGTGAACGCCAGCGACTTGCCATCGGGCGAATACTGCGGCGTGCTCTCGACATCGTGCGTCGTGGTCAGCGTCTCGAGTTGCTTCGTCGCGATATCCACGACAAAGGCGTCGCGCCGTTCGTCGCGAATGAGCGAGGTCGGCGACGCATCAAAGGCCAGTTTCGCACCATCAGGAGACCACGACGGCGCGCCCCGCACCGTGTAAGCGCCACTCGTCACCTTCGTCGCGGACTTGGTCTCGACGTCCACCACCCAGAGGTGATTCAGTCGGAGGTCGCCCTCGTACACTTTCGGGTCGTCGCGGCGACGCAACTTCGCCTCTGCCTCGCGCGACAGAGAGTCCGGCGTGAGATAGGCCACGCGCTTGCCATCCGGCGACCAAGCATACGCGATCACGCCGTCACGCGCGCTGGTCAGCGGCCACCCCTCGCCCCCGTCGGCATGAAGAAGCCAAATCTGCGCCTTGGGCGCATCGTCACCCGTGCCGGCGCCACGCGCGCTCACGAACGAAATTCTGGATCCGTCCGGAGACCACTGCGGCTGCGACTCACCGCGCTCACTCGACGTGAGTTGTCGCGCGGCGCCGCCAGCGAACGGTACGATCCACACATGCGACCGACGATCGTGCTTGTCACCCAGCGCCGTGTCGCCGCGCGCATTGGGATGCTCCCACGCCGAAATGGTGTACAGCACCCGCTCGCCGCCGGGCGAGATTGCCACGCCACCGACACCGCGAATCCGCATCAAGTCGTCGGCGGTCATCGGACGTTTGGTCTGCGCACCAAGCAGCGCGGGGACAACCCCGCAGATAACGCACACGGTGCGCACGCGCGGCGCAATGAACTCACGGAAACGGCTGGGCAACATCGCAAACTCCGGGACGGGGATTCGACGAATATGACCCGGACACGACGAGTCGACCAGTCGACCGTTCACCTCTACCGCTGGTAGGCGTCTCGACGCCACATTCCGCCATGGTTTCCCCCGCATGATGCTCCCGCCGCCGTGCCTGATTGGCCTGCCCTACGATGCCAGTTCCTCGTTCCTAAGGGGTCCGGCCGAGGCGCCGCCACTTATTCGCGCTGCACTGCGGTCGCCAGCCGGCAACGACTGGACCGAGGAACTGCACCATCTGGTCGCGCCCGGCGGATTGGGTGACGTGGGCGATCTGGTATTGCCGCCGGACGGCACCTCGCGCGCGCTCATCGAATCCGGCGTGGCGGCGTTGCTGGCTTCTGAGGCACGGGTGATCGCGTTGGGTGGCGATCACTCGGTGACCTATCCGGTCCTGCGCGCGGTGAATGCCGTCTACCCGCGACCGACGATCCTGCATATCGACGCGCACGGCGATCTGTATGATCAATTCGGCGGCGATCGGTACTCGCATGCCTGTCCCTTCGCCCGGATCATGGAGGAGGGATTGGCGTCGCGCCTGGTGCAGGTGGGCATTCGCACCATGTCACGCCATCAGCGGGAACAGGCTGCCCGCTTTGGCGTCGAGATCATCGATATGCGCGCGTGGACGGCCGGCGTCAGGCCGGTCATTGAGGGTCCCGTATACATGTCCATCGACCTCGATGGTATCGATCCTGCGTTCGCACCCGGTGTCTCGCACTGGGAACCGGGCGGACTGACCGTGCGTGAGGTCGTGACGATGATTCATGGACTGCCGGTGCCGTTCATCGGCGCTGATGTGGTGGAATACAATCCCCGGCGAGACCCGACCGGCATCACCGCGGTCGTCGCGGCGAAGTTGGTGAAGGAGCTGGCTGGCACGATGCTCAACAATGACTGATTTCAGTGCAAAGGCTTTTGCCGATGTGTTGTTCGAGGACATTGACCTTGACGCGGCGGACTTGAGCGGCAAGGAATTTGATCAATGTACGTTTCGCCGATGCAAGTTGCCGCAGAGTCTGTGGATGGGGGCGCGGTTGGAGGAATGCGTGTTCGAGACCTGCGATCTCTCACGCATGCGGCCAACCGGCATGGCGTTGATGGGCGTGACGTTCAGAGACACGCGGCTCTCGGGGGTCGAGTGGTCGGACCTCGGCTTGCTGCCCGCCGTCTCGTTCTTCGATTGCGATCTGCGGTATGCGTCCTTCGAGAAGCTGCGACTACGCTCGACCTCCTTTGTGAACTGCGCCGCGCGCGAGGCAAACTTCGTGGAGGTGGACCTCACCCGGGCGGACTTTACCGATACCGACCTGTGGGGCAGCACGTTTCGTGGATGCGTGCTGCAGGAGACCGACTTTACGCGCGCATCCGGTGTGTTCTTCGATCCGCAGCAGAATCGCGTAAAGGGTGTGCGCATTTCGCTCGAGACGGCCGTGACGTTGGTGCAATCGTACGGCATCGTGGTAGAATAGGGGGCCAATCCGGCACCACCTGAACGCGACACGCCGACTATTTCCCCACCGACCCACCACGCATGACCAGCACGATGTCGCACTCCGTCGCCACCGATCAATCAACGCGGCGCGTCCTTCCTTTCCTGATCGTGCTGTTTGTCGGCAGTGGTCTCTGCGCCTTGATCTACGAGGTGGTTTGGTTCCAGCTGTTGGAGTTGGTGATTGGCTCGTCTGCGATCTCACTGGGCGTGCTGCTCGCCACATTCATGGGCGGCATGTGTATCGGCAGCCTGGCGCTGCCTCGTTTCGCATCGCGATCACGACATCCGTTGCAGCTCTACGCCATGCTGGAACTCAGCATCGGCGTAATCGGCGTGCTGGAGTTGCTGGCCATTCCCCTCATTGGTCGCCTGTACTCCCCGGTGGTTGGACATGGCGCTGCCGCCATCGTGCTGCGAGCGGTGGTGGCCGGATTGTGTCTGCTCCCGCCAACGATCCTCATGGGTGCCACGCTTCCGGCCATCGCGCGATGGGTGGAGTCATCACCGCGCGGTATCTCGTGGCTGGGGTTCTTCTATGGCGGCAATATCGCCGGTGCCGTCATCGGCAGCGTGTTGGCAGGATTCTATCTGTTGCGCGTGCACGATCAGGCAGTGGCGACGTGGGTTGCCGCGTCGCTCAATGTTGCGGTGGCTGCGCTCGCCTGGGCGATCTCTACGCGCGTTCCGGCAAATCCTGCTGGAAGTGAAGCACGCGCGATCACGGAACGTCCGGCAGGCGCTGACGAATCGCGCCCCGGCGTGCGCGCCGTATACCTCGCCATCGGGCTCTCCGGCGCCTGCGCGCTGGCCGCTGAGGTCATTTGGACGCGTCTGTTGTCGCTCACATTTGGCGCATCGGTCTACACGTTCTCGATGATCCTTGCGGTATTCCTGACAGGCCTCGGACTTGGCAGCGCCGTGGCGGCGTGGCTGACCCAGTTCATCGCCAGTCCGCGACGCGCGTTCGCGTGGTGCCAGGCGTTGCTGACGCTGGCGATTGCGTGGGCCGCTGCCGTGATCTACCTCGCGCTACCCAACTGGCCGATCAATCCATCGTTGGCGCCCAACGCCTGGTTTGCGCTGCAACTCGACCTCACGCGAGGCGCGTTGGCGATCTTGCCTGCGGCTACTCTCTGGGGTGCCAGCTTTCCGTTCGCGCTGGCGGCGATCGCGGCACCGGGCGAGGACACCTCGCGGTTGGTGGGCCGTGTGTACGCGGCCAACACGGTCGGCTCCATTCTCGGAGCGGTCGTGTGCAGTCTGCTATTGATTCCGATCCTCGGCACACGCGACGCGCAGCGCGCGCTGATTGCGATTGCCGCGGGCGCCTCGATGCTGTTGCTGTTCACGCCGGCGCTCAAGGCTCGAGTGGCGCTCATCGTCACACCGCTCCTGGCACTGTTGCTGATCGTCACGGTCCCGGAGCTGCCCGGCAACCTCGTGGCGCACGGCCGTTACGCGGTCACCTGGATCGGAAAGACCGATGTGCTCTACGTTGGCGAGGGTATGAACAGTTCCGTTGCCGTCACGAAGGTCGTGAGCAGCGAGGCGACGCAGTTCCATGTGAGTGGCAAGGTGGAGGCGTCGAGTCTGCCGCAGGACATGCGACTGCAGAAGATGCTGGCCCATCTGCCCGCGCTGGTCCATCCGAATCCGCAGTCGGTGTTGGTGGTGGGATTTGGGGCCGGCGTCACCGCCGGTTCGTTTCTGCCGTATCCCTCCGTCACGCGATTAGTGATCTGCGAGATCGAGCCGTTGATTCCGAAGGTGGTGTCGACCTGGTTCGTGAAGGAGAACAACAACGTCGCGAAGGATCCGCGCACGCAGATCTACTTTGATGACGCGCGCAGTTTCGTGCAGACGTCGGACGAACAATTCGACGTGATCACGTCAGATCCGATCAATCCATGGGTGAAAGGCGCGGCGTCGCTGTATACCCGTGAATACTTTCAGGCGGTCAAGGCGCATCTCAAACCCGGCGGTGTCGTCACCCAGTGGGTTCCACTCTACGAGAGCACACTCGACGCCGTGCGCAGCGAGTTGGCCACGTTTTTTGAGGTGTTCCCGGACGGCACCATCTGGGCGAATACGCTGGATGGTCGCGGTTACGATGTGGTGTTGCTGGGCCAGGTCGGACCGACGCGGATCGATATCAACGCCATGGAACAGCGCTTTCAGGACGCCGGCTACCGACAGGTTGCGGGTTCCCTGATCGAATCGGGATTCGGCACACCGGTGGAGCTGTTTGCCACCTACGCGGGAAGCGGAGCCGACCTCAAGGCGTGGCTGGTCGGCGCGGAAATCAACACCGATCGCAACCTGCGCTTGCAGTATCTGGCAGGCATCGGCCTGAACCAATACACCGCGGCGGACATCCTCGAACAGATAGTAAAGCTCAAGACATTTCCAGAACAGCTGTTCGTAGCGAGCGAAGCCTGGAAGACGTCGCTCAGCCAGGGCATGGGTGTGCCACGATGATGCCGACTCCTTTACGATCCCTCCTCATCTGAGTACTGAGTACTGAGTACTGAGTACTGAGTACTGAGTACTGAGTACTGAGTACTGAGTCTTGGGTACTGAGTATCACGAGCTGCACGACAACATGGAGCACCCCGCCCGGTCGCGCGCCCATTC